>DATABX010000310.1:0-13083 GCA_036259335.1 Actinomycetota bacterium | reverse complement strand
AGCAGGATGCGCTTGGTGCGCTTGGACGCCATGAATCAACTATAGACGGTAGGATCTGCGCACATGCTCCGCTTGGTAATTCCCAAAGGGAGCCTCGAAAACCAGACCCTGGCCCTGTTCGAGGCTGCCGATATCCGGCTTATGCGAGGGTCCGACCGCGACTACCACGGCACGGTCGACGACCCGCGCCTGGACCGCTTTTCGCTGCTGAGGCCCCAGGAGATCCCGCGCTACGTCGAGGAGGGTTTCTTCGACGTCGGACTCACCGGGCTCGACTGGGTCCGGGAAACCGGGGCCGACGTCGAGACGATCGCCGAGCTGGCCTACAGCAAGGGCAACGTCGGAGCCCGCGGAATCGTGAAGATCGTTCTGGCGGTGTCGGACCAGACCGGGATCGAGCGGGTCGAGGACATGCCCCCCGGCAGCCGGATCTCCACCGAGTACCCCAACCTCACCCAGCAGCTGTTCGACGACCTCGGCATCCCCGTGAAGATCTTCCAGTCCTACGGCGCCACCGAGGCCAAGGTGCCGGAGATCGTGGACGCCATCGTCGACGTCACCGAGACCGGCAGCACCCTGCGCAAGAACCGCCTGCGGATCATCCACACCCTGCTGCACTCGCCGACGCTGCTCATCGCCAACAAGCAGTCGTGGGCAGATCCCGAAAAGCGCCGGGCGCTCGAGGAGATGAAGATCCTGATCTTCGGGGCGGTGGACGCCCGCGGCAAGGTCCTGGTCAAGCTCAACGTGAGCAACGGGAACCTCGAGCGGGTGCTGGAGGTGATTCCGGCACTCGGGGCGCCGACCGTCTCGCAGCTGGCCCACGGGGAGGGCTACGCCGTCGAGAGCGTGGTGAAAAAGACCGACATCAACGTGCTGATCCCCACCTTGAAGGCCCGGGGCGCCAGCGGCATCCTCGAGCTTCCGATCACCAAGATCGTCGACTAGCGGGTTCTAGACCTCCACCACCAGCGTGCCGGCGACCTTGTCGCCGAGCGTCTGCCGCTTCTCGTCCCACAGCGGCCAAAGCCCGTTGAGGAGGATCAGAAGGCCGCCAACGCCCGGGACGATCTGGGCGAACGGGTTGATCAGCGCCCGCTTGGCGGCCTTGCCCCAACCGGCGTCGCTGCCGTCCATCTGCACTACCTTGACGCCGACCAGCATCTTGCCGAGCGTCTGCCCGAGCGCCCCGTGGAAAACGACGTAGTAGACCATGGCCAGGGCCGCGTAGATCGCGCCGATCCTGAACTGCAGCGAGGTCATGTCGCCGAGAAAGTCCTGCATAAAGGCCGGGTTCACCTCTCCGGTGACCGGGTCGACCTGAGCCTGCATGCCGGCCAGATAGGGGGCCATTGCGTCGTAGAGAAAGAAGGCCAGCGGGATTCCCAGCAGGATGCTGTCGATTATGTGGCCCCCCAGGCGGCGCCCCCACCTGGCCACGACCAGCTCCCTGGGCTTCTGCTCGACCACCTGGTGGGTGAGCTCCTGGCGGTACGCGTTCCACTCCTCGTACATCTTGAAATCTTCGATTGACACTGCCGCCTCCTGAAGGTCCCGACCCACGCCGACATGGGCCCTGGGGTTTATCGGCACTATTCGGTTCCGGTTAACCAAACTCAGGCCGCAAATGACGCCTGGTCCACGGGAGCGGCGCACGGGGACGTGGTAGTGTAGAAAATCTTGAGACCGGCTCTTTCGCGCGCTTGGCAACCCGCCCTGTCGGTGAAATGTGGCTCGTATGGGAGGTTGATCTGCAGCGTAAGACGAGGAGTGGTAGCCGATAGCTCCTGAACCACGGCTGAACGACCGTATTCGCGTTCCCGAGGTGAGGGTGGTTGGTCCCGGCGGAGAACAGATGGGCATCATGCCCATCGCCCAGGCCCTCAACCGGGCACAGGCGTTGGACTTGGATCTGGTCGAGGTTGCGCCGCAGGCAGACCCTCCGGTCTGCAAGATCATGGACTACGGCAAGTACAAGTACGAGCAGGACGTCAAGGCAAAAGAAGCACGGAAGCGCCAGCAGCAGGTCACGGTCAAGGAGATGAAGTTCAAGCCGAAAATCTCCACCCATGACTACGACACCAAGAAGCACCACATCGAGCGCTTCTTGAACCAGGGATCGAAGGTGAAGATCACCGTTTGGTTCCGGGGTAGGGAGATGCAGCACACCGAGTTGGGTGCCCGGCTGCTCACCAACCTGTCGAAGGAGCTGGAAGAGGTAGCGACCGTCGAGATGCACCCGAAGCTCGATGGTAAGAATATGGTGATGGTTCTGGCGCCGGTGAAGAAGACCGGGACCAAGTCGGAGAAGGAACCGAAGAACCAGCCCGCCTGACCTAGATTTTTGAGAGGGTTTGTTAGATGCCAAAGCAGAAGACTCACCGCGGCGCCGCCAAGCGGTTCCGCGTCACCGGGTCCGGCAAGATCGTTCGCGAACAGGCTGGAATCAAGCACTATCTCGAGCACAAGCCCGGCTCACTGAGGCGGACCCTGCAGCGTCCCGGCCTGGTCTCCAAGTCGGACACCAAGCGGGTCAAGAAAATGTTGGGGATATAACCGGTGGCCAGAGTCAAGCGTTCCGTCTCCAGCCGCAAGCACCGCCGGTCGGTCCTGAAGGCCGCGTCCGGCTACCGAGGAGCCCGCAGCCGCCACTACCGGGTGGCCAACGAGCAGCTGCTCCACTCCATGACCTACGCCTACCGCGACCGCAAGGACCGCAAGGGCCAGTTCCGCCGGTTGTGGATCGCCCGGATCAACGCCGCCGCCCGCAGCAACGGCATCTCGTACAGCCGTCTGATCGAGGGATTGACCAAGGCAGGAGTTGAGGTCGACCGCAAGGTCCTGGCCGAGATCGCCGTCAGCGACGAGGCGACCTTTGCCGCTCTCGCCGGCACCGCCAAAGCTGCACTGGGAGAGTAGCTCCCCCAGCCCAGTAGCACGGCGAGGGCCCGCCGGAAGGCGATGAGGACTTGATAACCAGCCTGCGCAACCCGAGCATCCAGGCCGCCCGCAAGCTGCACAAGCGCGGAGTGAGGGATGCCCGCCGGGAGTTTTTGATCGAGGGCGCCAACGGGGTCGGGCAGGCGCTGCAGTCCCGGGCCCCGCTCACGATGGTCTTCGTCGAGGGGCCCGACGACCACTTTGCCGAGCACACCCGCCAGGCGCGGGCGCAGGGCGTGCAGGTCCTGACCGTCTCGGAGGCGGCGATGCGGGTCATCTCCTCCACCACCACGCCGCCCGGCATCGTCGCCGTAAGCCGGTTCGTCGACCGCGATCCGGTGGCTCTGCTCAAAGAGCAGCTATCTTTTGTGGTGGTCCTCGCCGGGGTCCGCGACCCGGGCAACGCCGGGACGATCCTGAGAAGCTCGGCCGCCGCCGGCGCCGACGCGGTGTTCCTGGGCGACTCGACCGTGGACGTCTACAATCCGAAGCTCGTACGAGCTACCGCCGGGGCGGTCTTCGGACTCAAGATTTCCCGGAATGTTGAGATACCCTGGCTGTTGAACGAGTTGGGCAGTCTCGGCCTGCATCGTGTGTCGGCCGACCCGGTGGGCGAGTCGGTTTACGATCAGGTGGACTTCAGGCGGCGCACCGCCCTGGTGTTGGGAAATGAGGCTTGGGGCGTCACAGCGGAGCTGGCCTCTGCTGTGGACGCGAGGGTGAGTATCCCGATGAGCAAGAGCGTGGAGTCGTTGAACGTCGGCATGGCCGCGACGGTCCTGCTCTTCGAGGCCGCCCGGCAAAGGAGGGCCGGCCGGTGACCGGTACGACCACCGACCTCGCCGGCATCGTCGCGTCGATCCGGGAAGGCGTCGTCGTGTTGGACGGGCACGGCCGGGTCCGGGAGTGGTTGGGGGGCGCGGAGCGGATGTTCGGCTGGACTGCTGCCGAGATGGTGGGCCAGGACCTGGACGACAGGCTCAAGCCTCGGGATATGAACGGCAACGGCACCTGCATCGGCAGGATCGCCAAGAACAAGGAGATGTCGATCATCAAGGGGACCCCGGAGAGGGAGCTGCTGACGGTGACCCGGACCGGAGCCGAGCTGTGGGTGGGCGTCACGTCGAGCTTCGAGCGGGCGCCCGGCGGAGGCGTCAGCCGGATCACGGCGGTGCTCCGCGACATCGGGCGCCGCAAACGGGTCGACCTCGCGAAGTCCGAGGTGATCTCAGCGGTGGCGCACGAGCTGCGCTCGCCGCTGACCTCGGTGAAGGGGTTCACCTCGACGCTTCTTCACCGCTGGGACCGCTTCGACGACGACCAGAAAAAGCACCTGCTGGCCACCATCAACGCCGACGCCGACCGGGTCACGCGGCTGATCGGAGAGCTGCTGGACGTGAGCCGGCTGGAAGCCGGCCGCCTGCCGCTGGCGCGCCGGATGATCAGCCTGGACGACATCGCCTCCCGGGTGGTCGAGCGCATCAAGCCCCGGGCCGAGAACCACCAGCTTGCCTACGAGTTCCCCGAGCAGTTTCCTCAGGTCTACGCCGACTCGGACAAGATCGAGCAGGTGCTCACCAACCTCGTGGAGAACGCGGTCAAGTACACCCCGGGAGGGCTCGTCAGGGTGGTGGGAGCGCTCCAGGACACCATGGTCGTGGTGACCGTCAGCGACGAGGGCAAGGGCATCGCCCACGAACACCGCTACCAGGTGTTCCACAAGTTCTACCGTGAGCGCACTCAGGCGCAGAACCCCGGGACCGGCCTGGGGCTCTACATCTCCAAGGGGCTCGTCGAAGCGCACGGGGGCCGGATCTGGGTCGAAAACGGGGCCGACAGGGGCGCGTTCTTCAGATTCACGCTCCCGCTGTCGCCGGACGGTGAAAGTTGAGCCCGGTCGACGAGCTGCAGGGAATAGAGCAGGAGGCGCTGCAGGCTCTGGAGGCGGCGGCGTCCAGCGACCGCGTCCGCGAGCTGGAAATTGCCTACCTCGGGCGCAAGGGACCGCTGAACCGGGTCGGCAAGACCCTGGGGACGCTGCCGGTGGAAGAGCGCAAGGTCGTCGGGCAGGCGGCCAACCGGGTGCGGGGCCTGATCGAGTCGGCCATCGCCCGCAAGCTCGAGGACCTGGACCGGTCGGAGAGGGCCGGCCGTCTGGAGGCCGAGCGCCTGGACGTCACGCTTCCCGGACGCACCCCGCCCACCGGCCGGATCCACCCGCTGACCGAGGTGCTGGACGAGATCGTCGACATCTTCGTCGGCCTCGGGTTCCAGGTGGCCGAGGGGCCGCTGGTCGAGACCGACTACTACAGCTTCCAGGCGCTGAACATCCCGCAGGATCACGCTGCCAGGTCGATGCAGGACACCTTCTACGTCGACACCGACAACGAGCAGCCGTTCGTGCTGCGCCCGCACACCTCCCCGATGCAGGTGCGGCTCATGGAGACCACCAAACCGCCGCTTTACGTCGTGGTGCCCGGGGTCGTCGCCCGCCGGGACGAGGTCGACGCCAACCACCTGGCCCAGTTCATGCAGATCGAGGGGCTGGCGGTCGACGACGCCATCACCTTCGGGGACGTGAAGGGCGTGCTGGACGTCTTCGCCAAGCAGATGTTCGGCGCGAACCTGACGGTGCGAATGCACCCGAGCTACTTCCCGTTCACCGAGCCGTCGGCCGAGGTCTACGTCTCCTGCTTCGCCTGTGACGGCAGCGGCTGCGCGACTTGCCGGGGCGAGGGGTGGATCGAGATCATGGGGGCCGGCATGGTGCATCCGAACGTCTTCCGGTCCGTCGGCTACCCGGCCGAGACCACCGGGTTTGCCTTCGGCATGGGGGTCGAGCGGATCGCCAAGCTGAAGTACTCGGTCAACGACCTGCGCTCGTTCTACGAGAACGACCTTCGCTTCCTGGAGGCCCGATGAAGGTACCGCTCGGCTGGCTGGGTGAGTTCGTCGAGATCAACGGGACACCCGAGGAGATCGCCGCCAAGCTGACCGCAGCCGGGATGAAGGTGGAGAAGATCCAGCGTACCGGCGAAGGGGTCGAGGGCATCATCGTCGGCGAGGTCAGCGAGATCAACCCCCACCCGAATGCCGACAAGCTGTCGGTAGTGAAGGTTCGAACCGGCTGCATGGACATCAGCGTGGTCTGCGGCGCCAGCAACTTCGCGGTGGGGGACCGGGTTCCGGTGGCCCAGCCCGGCTCGAGGGTGCCGAAGGTCGGCGAGATCGGCCGGCGCAAGTTCCGCGGCGTGCCCTCCGAAGGGATGCTGTGCAGCGGGTCCGAGCTGGGCCTGGGAGACGACCACTCGGGAATTATGGTCCTGGACCCCAAGACCGTCGTGGGCACCGATCTCAAGCAGGCGCTGGGCCTGGGCGAGGCGGTGCTCGAGCTGGAGATCAACCCGAACCGGCCCGACGCCATGGGGCTGATCGGCATCGCCCGCGAGGTGGCCGCCTGCACCGGCGCCCGGCTGAAGGACTTCAGCGGCATGCTGCGGTTCCCGGAGTCCTCCAGGTCCCCGGCTACCGGCATGGTGGAAGTGGAGATCAAAGACCCCGTGGGCTGCCCGCGCTACCTGGCCCGGGTCATCGAGGGGGTGTCGCCTGCGGCGTCGCCGGCCTCGGTCCAGCAGCGGCTGCTCCTGAGCGGGGTCCGGCCGATCTCGGCGGTGGTCGACGCCACCAACTACGCCATGCTGATCACCGGCCACCCGCAGCACGCCTTCGACATGGACAAGGTCGGGGGCGCCCGGATCGTCGTCCGGCGGGCGAAGCCGGGGGAGAGGCTGATCTCGATCGACGGCGTCGAGCGCAAGCTGGACCCCTCGGATCTGGTCATCGCCGACGCCGACCAGCCGGTGGCCATAGCCGGGGTCATGGGCGGGCAGGACAGCGAGGTCACGGACCGGACGACCCGCGTGATTCTGGAGACCGCCGCCTTCGAACCTCGCTCGATCTTCAGGACCTCGCGCCGGCATGCGTTGCGGTCGGAGGCCTCCGCGCGCTTCGAGAGGGGGGTCGACCCCAACGGGGCCGACACCGCCTCCCGCCTGGCCACCGCCCTGATAGCCGAGTGGGCCGGAGGGACCGCCGCCGGCGGAAGCGTCGACAACTACCCCGCGCCGGTGGAGCGGGAAAGCATCTCTCTGCGCCCCGAGCGCGCGAGAGCGCTGCTCGGGGTCGACCTGACCCCCGACCAGATGACCGACGCCCTGGGGCGGCTGGGGCTGAACCCCGAAACCCTGAACGGAACTATCCGCACGACGATCCCCACCTTCCGCGTGGATTTGAAGGCGGAGGAGGACCTGATAGAGGAGGTCGCACGGGTCGTCGGCTACGACCAGATCCCCACGACCCTGCCCGCCGGATCCAACCGGGCGGGAAAGCTCTCCCGCGAGGAGAAGCTGATCCGCCGGCTGCGCCTGGCGCTGGCGGGAGCCGGTCTGTTCGAGGCCCGGACCTCCAGCCTGGTTAGCCCGGCCGACCTGGACAAGGTGGGCCTCGACCTGATGGCCGCCACCCGGCTGGCGAACCCCATCAGCCAGGACGAGTCCCTGCTGCGCCCGTCGCTTCTGCCCGGGCTGCTTCGATCGGCCGCTACGAACTTCGCCCGCCGGCCGGGCGATGTCCGGCTGTTCGAGATCGGCAGAACGTTTCACCCCAACGGGGTCGAGCCGCCCACCGAGAAGCTGAGGCTGGCTCTGACGCTGGGTGGAACCGTGCCCCAGCAGTGGCACTCGGCGGCTCGCCAGTTGGACTTCTACGACCTGAAGGGCGCAGTCGAGGTGGTCCTCAAGACCCTGAGCATTCGCGAAGCCTCGTTCGAGGAGCGTCAGGAGACCCCGTTCCACCCGACCCGCGCCGCCGGCCTGTTCTCCGGCGACGGTGCCCGGCTGGGAATCTTCGGCGAGCTGGATCCGCAGGCCGCCGACGCGGCCGGTGTTCCCGCCCGCTTCAGCGCCGGGGAGTTCGACCTCGACGCCCTGCTCGCCCTCGCCGGTGAGCCGCTGGCGCCGCCGGAGCCGAGCCGCTACCCGGCGGTCCTGCTGGATCTGGCGGTGGTCGTCCCCGAGAGGGTCGAGGCCCGTAGCCTGCTCGACACCGCCCGCGCCGCCGGAGGAGCGCTGTTGGAGGGCGTCCGACTTATCGACGTCTATCGCGGTGACCAGGTCGGCGCCGGCAACAAGAGCGTGGCGATATCGATGACCTTCCGCAGCCCCGAGCGCACGCTTGGGGAAGGCGAGGCGCTGGAAGCCCGGGACGCAATAGCCAAAGCTCTGGGCGATCGCTTCGGCGGCCGGGTTCGGGCATAGCCCTCAGCGGGCCCGCCGGTCCGTCGGTTCGACCGTCCGGACCGGATGCACGGCCGGCGGTCGGAGTCTTTCTGGCCTTCTTCGTCCTCTCGGCGTGCTGGGCGCTGGCAACCCCTCTGTTTTCGGCGCCTGACGAACGATCCCACGCGATCAAGGCGGCCGGAACCGTGCGGGGCCAGTTGTGGGGAGAGGAGGTAGAGGGAACCAGCATCACGATGATGCGGGTTCCCGCGTGGCTGGACCCGGCCGTGGGCGCCCGGAACTGTCGGCCCTACCGGCCGGGTGCAGACGCGCTCTGCCTCCCGGACGAGCTCAGCCGGACTGAAATCCGTGACGTGCCCGCCCGGGCCGGGCGTTATCCGCCGCTGTACTACCTGCTCGCCGGCGCCCCGACCTACCTGACGGACCCGGCCACGGCGATCTACCTCATCCGGCTGCTGTCGGCCGCACTGGCGGCCATCTTCCTGACGGTGGCCTTCGGCTACGCGCGGCGTCTGCGTGAAGCTCCGGCGCTGCCCGTGGGGTTCGTGGTGGCGGCCACGCCGATGGTTTTCTACCTGGCGGGCAGCGTCAACCCGAACGGCCTGGAGGTTGCGGCGGCGATCTGCCTGTGGGTGGTGGGAACGGCTCTGGTTGTCGCCGGGCTACCCGCCGACCGGCCTGCAGCACGCCGTCTGCTGGTGTGGCTGGCGCTGGCCGCGGTGACTCTGGCGCTGAACCGCTCGGCATCTCCTGCCTTTGCCGCCATCACCCTGGGAACGCTGGTTCTGTTCGCAGACAGACGGCGACTGGTACGCCTGGCGCGGGATCACCGGGTGCTCAAGGTCGTCGGCTTGATCGGAGCAGCCGGGGTGGTGGCCGCCGTGATGGTGCTGATGTCCGACCCGTATCCGGGACCGGTGGAGGTGGTCGACCCGCGCGGGTTCCAGGCCCGATTCCTTCGTGCCCTCAGCCGCCAGGACGACTACGCCCAGCAGATGGTTGCAGTGTTCGGCTCACTGGACACCAAGCCGGCCTGGCCGGTGTTCGGCGTCTGGTTCGCCGCCGCCGCCGGTCTTGTGTCCGCGGCCATTCGGTCCGGCCGCCGGTTCGTGGTGGTCGGGTTGCTCGTTGGGGGCACGGTTTTGCTGTCGACGGTGGTCGAGGCGATGGCGCTGGGCACCATGGGCGTGTTCTGGCAGGGCCGTTACTCTCTGCCGCTGGCGGTGGGCGTTCCGATCCTGGCCTCGGCGTGCATCGGCAGAGGCAGCCGGGCCTTCGACCTGCTTACCCGCCGGGGGGCGGCCATCGGCGTCCCGCTGGTCGCAGGCGCCATCCAGCTGGTCTGCCTGGTGGCGGCGGCGCGCCGGTTCAGTGGCGGGGGCGCCTCGTGGTCGTTCCTCTGGCAGCAGCCGAGCCCGATCTCTCCGGTCGGCCTACCGCTGGTGCTGTGGGCCTTCCTACTCGCTCAGATCTTCCTCGGAACCCTCATCGCCAGGGGCATGATGGCGGCTCGGGAAGGGTAGGTCAGGGCGCCAGGCGCTCGACGATCCAGCCGGTGTCGACCCGGCGGAACCTCAGGCGGTCGTGCAGGCGGTTGGGACGAGCCTGCCAGAACTCCACCGCATCCGGCACGATCCTGAGCCCGCCCCATCGATCCGGGCGGGGGATGCGGGATCCGGGCGGAAACTGCGCCTGCAGCTGGGCGTGGCGTTCCTCCAGCACCTTCCGGTCCGGGATCACCTGGGACTGGGGGCTGGCCAGGGCGCTGAGGCGGGAGCCGAACGGCCGGGTCTCCCAGTAGGCGTCGGACTCGGCGGCCCGGAGGCGCTCGGCCCGGCCGTCGACCACCACCTGGCGGCCGAGGTCGTACCAGGGAAACACCAGCGAGGCCGCCGGGTTGGCGGCCAGCTCGCGGCCCTTGCGGGAGGTGTAGTTGGTGTGACAGACGAATCCGGCATCGTCGACGCCTCTTAGCAGTACCGAGCGGGCGCCGGGCCGCCCCTCGGGCGTCGCGGTGGCCAGCACCATGGCGAACGGCTCGGTGAGGCCGCCGTCGATTGCTTGCTGCAGCCAAAGTTGGAACTGCTCGAGCCAGGTTGCCGCCAGGTCGCCCTCGGCGAGCGCGCCCTGGCGCGTCGGGTCCGGTTGACCGGGACTCACGGCAACAACAGGCCCGAAACTACCTCCGGCGCCGGGCCTGGGCCTTCGGCGCCGGCTTGGAGTTCCTCTTGGGCTCGGCGTGCCGCTGGCGGAGGTGGACCGGCTGGTCGGCAAGTGCCTTCTCCGCCCGCTTTCTGCCGGCCCTCAGGTTGATCGCCTCCACGAACAACGAGAAGCCCATTGCGAAGTAGATGTAGCCCTTGGGAATGTGCCGGTGCACACCCTCGAGCACCAGGCTCAGCCCGATGAGCAGCAGGAAGCTGAGGGCCAGGATCTTGACCGTCGGGTGCTTGTCCACGAAGGCGCTTACCGGCCCGGCGGCCACCAGCATGATGATCACTGCCACGACGACCGCGGCAATCATCACGCCGATCTGGTCCACCATGCCTACCGCGGTGATCACCGAGTCGAGAGAGAAGACGATGTCCAGCAGGCCTATCTGGATGATTACGCTGGCGAACGAGGCGGCAACCTTGGCGGTGGCGTGGCCCTCCTGTCCCTCCAGCTTGTCGTGGATCTCGTAGGTTGCCTTGGCTATCAGGAAGAGTCCACCCAGCAGCAGGATGAGGTCCCGGCCCGAAACGTCCTGGCCGAACACGGTGAAGATCGGGTCGGTCAGCCGGATGATCACCGAGAGGGTGAGCAGAAGTGCAATACGCATACCCAGGGCCAGGCCAAGTCCGATCTGGCGGGCCCTGTGCTGCTGCTCCTTCGGCAGCTTGCCGGCCAGGATCGACAGGAACACGATGTTGTCGATGCCCAGTACGACCTCGAGGGCGAGCAGGGTCAAAAAGCCGATGTAGATGTCGGGGTTGGTCAGCCAATCCATTCTTCGGGACCTCGCTTGTTCGCCGGCAGGGGATTCGCCGCAACTCTACCGGGCCGCCCCGGCGTTCCGCAGCGCCCGGCATAGAATCGGCCTCAGATGGACGTTCCCCCCGCCGCCGAGTTCCTATTCGAGCTGAAGCCCGAGGAGTTCACGGCGGAGCGGGACCGGCTCGCCAAAGAGCTCAAGAAGTCGGGCGACGACGAACAGGCGGCGGCGGTCAAGGCGCTGAAGCGGCCGAGCGTGACGGCGTACGCGCTCAACCGGGTGTCCCGGCGGTACCGAGAACTGATCGACGACGTTCTGGCCGCCGGCGAGCGCATGCGCACTGCGACCTCGCGGGGCAAGATGGACGAGGCAAAGGCCGACCGGCAGAAGGCGATCGCAGAGATCGCCTCTCAGGCTGCCGAGCTGCTGGCCGAGGAAGACCGGCCGGTCACCGCCCAGGTCCGGGAGAAGATCACCGAAACCCTGCTGGCGGCAGCCATCGACGACGGCACTCGCGAGAGCCTCAAGTCGGGGACCCTGCTCAAGGAGGCGGTTCCCTCCGGATTCGGCGGCCCGATCACCGCTTTCGAGCCCGAGTCCGGCGACGACGCGTCACGCAAGCTTCGGGAACGGGCGGCCAGGCTGCGCGCCGAGGCGGAGGCCAAGTTCGCCGAGGCGAAGAAGGCGCTGGCCGACTCCGAGCGTGCGCTGCGGGAAGCGAAAGAGCTGGAGGAGGCTTCGGCGGCGGCCAAGGAGCGTTCCCAGAAGCTCGGGAACATCGCCCGGAAGACCGAGGAGCTGGCTAAGGCGAAGCTGTCGGAGGCGGAGGAGTTGGAGAACCGCTAGGGGACGGGGGAGCGGCGGGCTCGCCGTCGAAGGAGACCGTCCCGCCGGTCGTGCCCACGATCTGAACCAGGCCCTCGGCGTCGGCCGGGGGGACCACCGCTGCGACCATGTTGACGACGTTTCGCTGGAGCGACGAATACTCTCCCGGCTCGAGCAGGCCCTCCGAGCCGCTGATCGGGTTCAGCACCTTGCCGGGGGCTGGGGCGTAGCTGTAGTTGACGTTCTCGGTGAACAGCACCACCGCACCTCCGTCGGCGGTGCGGAACGCCTGGACCGGATACCTGCCGGGCGTGACCTCCACCGTGGTGGTGATGGTTGCCTGGGCATCCTTGTCGACCGAGGCCCGAAATGCCTCGGAAGCCTCGCTGGTGAACCGGCCGGGGGCGAAGAGGTCGGAGCTGGCGCCCTCCGCGAACCGGGACAGGTAGTCGGCGAACTCGGCGGGGAGACGGGACGGATCGACCTTCAGCTCATCGCCGTTCTCATCGGCGACGGTCTCGGCGAAGCCGTCGGCGTCAACCCGGATCTCGGGCAGCACGAAATCCCGGGGCACGGTGACGTAGAGCGCCAGCTTCCACGGCTCGTCGGCGGCCGACTTCTCGTAGACCCGCAAACGGCTGATCTGAGGGGCGGCCGGGTCGTCGGCGTTGGCCAGCTTCACGAACGCAAAGAAGCGGGCGGGGTAGTCGGTCTGGCGGGGAACGTAGACCTGCGCGTCGGCCAGCCGGCGCCGGGTCGAGCCTGCCGAGGTCTGCCCCTTTGCCTTGAAGCCCTTGAAGAACGCGTCGTCGATGTCCCGGGCGGGCGAAGCCTCGATGGAGTCCTGGAGGGCCACATCGAGACTGGCGTTCGCCTCGTCGATCTTGGCCTGGAGGTCTTCGATGATCGGGCGGGTGTCCGCCGGCAGGATGACCGGGTCGGAGGAGACTGCAACCGAGCCGGAGTCGGCGTCGCCGTCGTCCCCGTTGCCGCCGCCGCAGGCGGCTGCCAGCAGTGCAAGGCACACCAGCAGCGCCGCGAGGGCAA
>DATABX010000309.1:0-3570 GCA_036259335.1 Actinomycetota bacterium | reverse complement strand
CATTCCCGAGGCGGCGGTCCGGGAAAACCTCGACAAGCTGGTCGAAGACTAGACTGGCATCGGGCGCCGGCACCGGCACCGGTAACTGGCCGGATCCGGATTCCTCCAGCCGCCCGTGGATGGGTAAACAGCTTCCGAGGTTCGCTCACCCTATGGAATCGATACTCCAGAAGACCCGCGCCAAAAGGCGATTGCGCGTCCACATCCCCCGCTGGGTGGAGGTCGTGCTTGCGGCGGTGGTCCTGTCGCTCGTCCTGACCGCGGCGGCGGTTCGCGGAACCTACGACGTGGGGCCCGGCAAGGTGGACATCAGGCTGCGGCCCCAGCTGCAGGGCGAGACCGTCGTCGAGATTCCGCCGTTCGGCTCGATAAGGGCCGACACGCACCGGGCGCCCGCGGCGGTGGTCCTCTCCCCGGCTTCGGTGGATGCGTTTGCCGCCCAGGAACTGGTGGAGAGCCGGCCGAATCAACAGGACCTGGTGGCCAGGTTGCGCGCCGACCTCGAGGAAGCGTTCAAAAAGTTCGCCCTCCGGCTCCTGCTGGCGGGACTGGTGGCCGGTGCGCTGGTCGCGGCCATCGCCCGGGCGCATCGCGGGGAGCTCGCCGCGGCCCTCGGCGCCGGGGTTCTCGCCCCCCTGCTCCTCTACGCTGCGACCTTCTCCGGGTACGACCCGCTTGCCTTCCGCCAGCCGACGCTGACCGGGGCACTCAGCCGGTCGCCGGAGCTCCTCGGCCCGGTGAGCCAGTTCGGCCAGCGCTTCTCCGCTCTTCGCAACGAGCTGGACGAGATCGGCTCGATCACCTTCCAGCTCTACCAGTTCCTCGCAGAGCAGTCCCCGATCCCGCCGGACGCGATCAGGGTGCTGCACATCTCGGACCTGCACCTCAACCCCGTGGGGTACGACGTCGCCCAGCAGGTCGCCACCCGCTTCGACGTCTCGGCGGTGATCGACTCGGGCGACGCGACCGCCGAGGGAACGGCGGTCGAGGTCGGCTTTCTCGACCGAATACGAGGCTTCGACGTCCCCTACTTCTTCGTGCGGGGAAACCACGACTCGGCGGACACCCAGGCGGCGGTGGCGGCCCAGCCCAACGCCCGGGTGCTCGACGGAGCCTTCGGCGAGGTCGACGGCGTGACGATCTTCGGTATCGGCGACCCGCTGTTCACGCCGGACAAGACCGTCGAGCAACCGACCACCGACGAGCAGCGGCGGGCCAAGCGCGAGTTCGCCGAGCAGGTTGAGGACCAGGTTGCTGCGCTCGAGGAGGTACCCGACATCACGGTGCTGCACGACCCGATCTCGGCCCGGGAGCTCCCGGGCAGGGTCCCCCTGGTGCTCCACGGTCACCTGCACGAGTGGTCGGCCGAACAGGACGAAGGCACGTTGATCCTGGGCGTGGGAAGCACCGGCGCCGCCGGGCTGAAATCCCTGGCGCCGGACTCCGAGAACCCGATCTCGATGCAGGTTCTCTACCTCGACCGCGACGACCACCGCTTGCTCGGATACGACCGCATCGATGTTCGGGGTCCGAGCCAACAGTTCATGCTCAGGCGCACGATCGTCTCCCCGGAGGAGCTTACCGAGCCGCCGGCCGACGATTCTCCGGCGCCGGAGGGTTCGCCCACCCCGAGCCCGGCGACCTCCTGAGCGCCCGCGTTAGCGTTTGGAGCGGCGCGATCATGTACAAATAGCTCCAGTGATCTCATCCCGGGCCCAAGGAGGCGCTATGGCCGAGTACAAGTGCGACAACTGCCACATCCTGATGGATGCCGACGAAGAGGACCACGAATGCCCGAAGTGCGGGCAGGAGATGCACACCATCATGCGCAAGCAGAACTGTTCGATGCGCCCCAGTGAGCAGCTCCGGGGTATCGGCGCCGGCTAACCCGCCTCGCTACAACTACCTCCGCGCCGACTCGAAGGCCGATCCAAGAGCGACCAGGCTGGCTTCCTCGAAGGGCGGCGCAACCATCTGGAGCCCGACCGGCAGGCCGGCCGCCGTCTTTCCGCAGGGCACCGAGATCGCCGGAAACCCGATGAAGCTCCACGGAATGGCGTTTCGGGAGATCAAGGCGAGATAGTCGCCGGCCTCCTCAAGTGCCGGCGCAGGCACGAGGCTCGTCGGAAGCACCAGCACGTCGATCTGTTCGAACACCCGAACCATCGCCTCGGCCAGGACCGCCCGCAGGCGCTGGGCGTCCAGGTAATCCACCGCGGTGACCTCCTCGGCGGCGTCGAGCTGATTCCGCACCTCCGGCCAGAACTTCGACCGGTCCAGGCCGAGGCGCCGGTGATAGGCGGCAGCTTCGCACCTGCTGACGACCAGCGCGGCGGAGGCGGCGTTGCTGAAGTCGAGCGTCGCCGGCCGCGACACCTCGACCACCCGTCCTGCGAGCTGGCCCAACAGCTGAAGGGCGCTGGTGAACGAGGCCAGGATTCCGTAATCGGCATCGGTGCACGCGTCGGGCGGGGTGCCCAGCCGCAGCCCCCACACGTCCGACCCGGCGTAGCCGGCGGTGCCGGACGAAGCAAGCACGTCGAGGATCAGTGCCGCGTCCGGGACCGACGACGCAATCGGGGCCAGATGGTCCATCGACCAGCTCACCTGCACGATGCCACCGGCGGGGACGCTGCCATAGGTCGGCTTGAAACCCACGACCCCCGACAGGGCGGCCGGGATGCGGGCCGAGCCGCGGGTGTCGGTGCCCAGCGACCCGAGGCCCATGCCGGTGGCTACCGCAATCGCCGAGCCGCCTGACGACCCGCCCGGGATGCGGGCCGGGTTGTGCGGGTTGCGGCTCTGCGGCGTGACGGCGCCCAGCGCGAACTCGTGGGTGGTCGCCTTGCCCAGAAGAACCGCGCCGGCGTCCTTGAGCAGCCCCACCGGGGGCGCGTCGCCGGCCGGGACGTCGTGGTAGGCGGCGGACCCGGCGCGGGTCGGCACTCCGGCAACGTCGATGACGTCCTTCACCGAGATCGGTATGCCATGCATCGGCCCCCGCAGCCGGCCGGTCGCCAGCTCCTCGTCCAGGGCGAGCGCCCGGTCGCGGGCCATGTCCTCGGTCACCTCGGCGAACGCGTTCAGGCGCTGGTTGTCGCGTTCGATCGCGGCCAGTGATTCCTCGAGCAGCTCCTTGCAGGAGGTCTCCCCCGCCCGCAGCCGCTGCCCGGCCTTGCCGATCGGCCCCTGCGCCGGCTCCTTCGCGGGCGACAGCCGTGCCGGTCCGGAGGCCCGCGGCTGGGGCCGGAACTCGAGGGCCGGGAACTGAGGCGCCTTCAACCGGCGCGACCTGACAAGCGAGACCGCATCCCGCATCGCCCGCGTGGCGAGCGACTCCGTCACCACCGCTTCCGCACGACTTGCCCTCCCGCTGTCGGGCACAAGGATACGCCGCCGGCCGGTGAACCCGAATCCCGGTTCCCCGCGGGTTTGGGACGCTGTAAGGTTCGCTTGTGGTTGTGTACCTGGCGGCGCCGCCGGCGATATCTCCGGGCTGATGGAGCCCTCCACGACCGTCGAGCCCCCGGTCGAGCAGCCGGTCGCCCAGGCCGCCTCCGCCAAGCGGGA
>DATABX010000308.1:0-1743 GCA_036259335.1 Actinomycetota bacterium | reverse complement strand
TGTTACGAGGTAAGTTTGTTGTGTCGGAGAGGGGATTTGAACCCCTATGAGCTTTACGCTCACTAGGCCCTCAACCTAGCGCGTCTACCTAGTTCCGCCACTCCGACTCGCTCCCGATTATAGCGACGGATCCCGAAGTCCCGGGCCCGGCGGCTAGGACTTGCGCAGCTCCCGCAGCACCGGCTCCCCGAAAAGATCGATCCTCGTGGCGCCGGCCGCCTCGACGCCCTCACCGAACGCCAGGTGGTTGCGGCCGAACCAGATGGGGATGATCGGGACGTCCCGGCAGAGATGGCTGCCGGCCTCGGCGTAGGCCTGGGCGCGCTGGGCGTCGTCCACGGTTGCCCGGGCCTTGTTCATGGCAGCGTCGAACTCGGGGCTGGAGTAGCGGGAGTAGTTGTCCAGGCTGGCCGAGGAGAAAAGTGGGGCGAACAGCGCCTCGGGCGACGGGTACTCGACCGTCCACGCCAGCCGGAACGGGCCGTCGGCGCCGGTGCCGGCCAGGTAGTCGATGTAGGGCTGCCACTCGTCGGGCTTGAGCGTCCCGCTGATCCCGAGCGCCTCGTCCCACTGGTCGACGACGTTCTGCAGCCACTGCTCGTGGCCCCCGCCGGAGTTCAGGTACACGATCAACGTCTCGGGCACGCCGACCCCCTCCTCGGCCGCCGCAGCTTGGGCGGCGGAAACGTCGGCGGTCTCACCGATCACTTCCGGGCACCGGCCGGCGGAAGCTTGCGGTCCGGCGCTCGGCGGAAGGAAACCGTTCGGGGTTCCCCGGGAGTCTCCGAGCAGCCCGGTGATGATCTCCTCCCGGTCGACGGCAAGCGCCATCGCCCTTCGCAGGTTGACGTTGTCGAACGGCGCCTTTTTGACCGGCAGGCCGATGTACGAGACGTGGCCGTTGGGCCCGCTGGTCACCCTTCCTTCCACCTGCCCGGCGGCCGCCAGGTTCCTTGCCGGTACCGGGCTGACGTCTACCTCACCGTTGTCGAGCAGTTGGTAGGCGTCGGCCTCCGACTCGACGAACCGGAAATCGATCGCCCGGGCGAATCCCCGGCCCCCCTCCAGGTACCCCTCGTTGGCGCCGTGGTAGTCGGGATCCCGCACCAGCCGCATGCCCTCCCCCGACTTCGGCGACTCGACCTCGTAGGGCCCGGTGCAGACCGGCCGGGTGGCGAACTCGTCGGCGGACCTCTCGACCTCTTCCCTCGGCACCGCGCTGCCGGCTGCGATGGTCGTCATCACCGTCGGAAACTCGGCGAACGGCTCGGTGAGGTCCACCTCCAGGGTGCGGGGATCGACCGCCCGCACGCCGGTCAGCTGGGGCGCCCGACCGGCGCGCATCTCGGTGTAGCCGGCGACCTTGTCGAGCAGGAAGTGCTGGTTCGACCCGGTCTTCGGGTCGGCCAGGCGGGACATCGAGTAGACGAAGTCCTCGGCCACCACCTCCCGGCCGTTGTGAAATTTGGCCCCGGGGCGCAGCAGGAAGGTGACCTTGCGGGCATCGGGGGCGACGGTCCACGACTGCGCCAGGCCCAGCCGCAACGCCCCGGTCTGCTGGTCGAATGAGACCAGCGTGTCGCAGACCTGCCTGGCGATGAGGGTGGCCGAATCGGTGGCGATCTTGGGCGGGTCCAGGGAGCCTGGATCGGTCACGGCCACCCGGAGGTCGAACTCCGCCGCGGGGGCGTTCTCGGGCTCCTGAGTTCCCCCGTTACCGCCACAGGCGGCCGCCACCAGGGT
>DATABX010000307.1:0-2063 GCA_036259335.1 Actinomycetota bacterium | reverse complement strand
TGCTGGCGCCCTGCACGACGTGGCCGATGCGAAGCGTGCCCTTACCGTAGGGCACGTGGCGGATCTCTCCACCCGGTCCGTACTCGTTGTCGCTGAAGTGGGTGTGCAGAGGCCAGAAGTGCTCGAAGGGGAACTGGGAGGTGAGGTAGGCGAACAGGGCCTCCATCGCCTGCGGGCTGCTGAGCGAGCCGTTCGAGAGGGCGTGTATGTGGGCGTAGTCGATGACCACCGTGGTGAACGAGTGCTCCTTCACGAGCAGCGCGATGTCGCCGAGCGCCCCGAACTGCGACCGCTTGCCGCAGGTCTCCAGCCCGAGCTTCACGCCGAGGTCGCGGACCCGGGGGCCCAGGTCCTCGAGGTTGGAGTTGACGGTGTCGTGGAGCTCGGCCGGGGAGCGGCCGTGGTGGCTGCCGGGGTGGCACACCACCACGGTGGCCCCCATGGCGCTCGCCAGCTTGCAGGCGTGGTGCAGGCCGCCGAGGTGCAGCTTCAGCCGCTCGGGCTCCTTGGTGGTCAGCTGGGCGAAGTACGGAGCGTGGACCGACAGGCCTATACCGTTGTCCCGGGCCATCTCGCCGAAGCGCCGCGCCTCGTTTTCCTTGAGCGTGAACTCCTTGACGAACTGCACCTCGCACTGGGCGAAGCCGTGCGAAACCAGGTGCTGCATCGAGCCCTCGAGATCCTTCGGATCCTTGAGGCCCGCCACTCCGTACCTTAGTTGTCGCATTCGGAATTCTCCGGGGTGCAGTCCTGACCGGACAAACCTAAATCGTTTCCCCGCCGGCGTTGGTTTCGCCGCTTCCATCCCGGGAAAAATCAGCCCGAGCATTCCGCAATCCGGCGGGCTGCGAACATAGACTTGACTCACTTTCCGAGGTGACCGTACGTAGAATCCGTACCGGCATTGGCGGCCGGGCACTTCCCACTCTCAGGCCCACCCCGGTGGGCCCCCGACACAAAGGAGCCGATATGTGGCGGCGACCAGGGCGTAGAAGCTTGCGACCGGCCCCGCGCCACCGGCAGGGCAAGGTCTCTGTCGGCGGCGCGATGACCGGACTGATGGTGTCGATCTCCGCAACCTTCATCTTCTGCCTCCTGGCCGGCGCGGTCCTCCAGGCACAGGGCCACGACCTGCACCGCGTCGTCCTGGGCAACACCGCGTGGGCCAGCGCCGGAGCCGGCACCGCCTTCGTGCTCGCTGTCTTCCTATCGTTTCTCTGGGGCGGCTACACCGCCGGGCGCATGGGGGGCGGCGCCGGCGCCTCCAACGGCGCGCTGGTTCCGGTTATCGCACTACTGGCTCTGGCAGTCGCCGGCGGAGTCACCGTCGGCCTGCAGCAGATGGACCGGTTCAACTTCCCGTTCGGCGTCGGGTCGCTGCCGCTGGACGCTAACTTCACTCCGCTCGGCATTGCGGTCACCGCCGGGGCCGCGGCGGCCATGCTTGCGGGCGGCATCTGGGGCGGCGTAATCGGCGCCCGCTGGCACCTGCGCCTGGACGACGAGAGGTACGCCGAGTACGAGCCCGCGGGAACCGATTCGTTCTCCGACCTGTTGGGACGGTCCACGCGGTAAATGTCGGGCAGCAGGCGGCAAAATTTCAGGACACTAAATTTGCGGCTGCTAATAGAATTGCTGCCGTGAACGACAGCGGGCTCCCGGATTACGTCGACGACCTGTTCAGGTACCTGGTCCGAAGCAACGTGCCGTCCCGCATCGGTCAGGTGGTGTTCTTCATCTCCGGACTTATCATGCCGGTCCTCATGCTGATGATCATCCCGAACGCCGACGGCGAACGGGCGCTGGAGAACATGACCCCCCTCATCGTCACGGCCACGATCTTCGGCGGCTGCCTGATCTGGTACCTCACCTTTCTGGAGATCCGCCGCCACCGCTTCCGCACCGAGAAGCCGGCCTCGTACGCCCGTTGGTTCGGCTGGCGGCAGCGGCGCCTGGGGAGCCGCGACCCGCTGGCTCAGCTCAGCCTGATCAAGATGCAGATCCGCTACGTCTTCCTCGGCTAGGAGCCCTCCCCCACCGAGACCCTGGCGCTCACGATGAGG
>DATABX010000306.1:0-2606 GCA_036259335.1 Actinomycetota bacterium | reverse complement strand
CCCAGCGACGCCGCCAGGGAGGCGGAAGGCACCTCGGTGCGGGCCTGGCCCTCCAGCCGCCGCAGCGTCTCGTATCGGAGGGCTCCGACGAACCGGTCGGCTGCGTCCACCACCGGAAGGGCGTGGTACTCGATCCAACCGGGGTGCACGAGGATCGCCTTCCAGTCGGAGACGGCGGAGAGGCGGTCGACGTTGGTGGCCATCATCTTCCTCAGAGGCGTCTTCGGGTCCGCCAGCATCAACTCCCTGAGGTTCACCACGCCGCTGAGCCGGGAGGAGCCGTCGAACAGATATAGGTAGTAGATCGCCAGTTGAGGTGCGGCTCGCACCCGGTCCAGCGCTTCCCCGGCGCTGAGTGAGTCGGGCACCGACAGGACCTTGGGGTCCATCAGTGCCCCGGCGCTGCCCACAGGGAACGCCAGCAACCTCTTCAGCTGAGCGGCCTGGTCCTCGGGCATCGCATCGAGCAGGCGATCCCGCCCTTGTTCGCTCATCCGGCGCAGCAGAGCCGACGTCCGGTCCAGGTCCAGCTCATCCAGCACCGCAGCGCCCAGACCTGCATCCAGCCCGGCCACGCACTCGGCGGCGACATGGTCGGACATCGCGCCGACCACCGGCGCAACCCGGTCGGCCGGCAGGCCTTCGAGGACCTCCGCAGACAGGGGTCCCGCGAAGCGGTCCATCACGCGGGCGGCGTCGACCGGATGGGTTTCCAGGAACCGGCGCACCAGCCGGCCGGTGGCGTCGGTCGGGTTCAACTGCTCAGCAGGGTGGCAACCTGCTCGCTGAACTGGCTGGCGGGGATGACCGCCCGGCCGGTGCCGGCATCGACGATCACGCTGGTCGGGGTGATCTCCAGGATCTTGCCCTCGATCTCACCGATTTTGATGCGATGGCCGACCTTGAAGGTGTCGACCAGGTAGTGGGAGGCGAGGATGTTGCTGACGGACGCCCGGGCGCCGAGCCCGAAGGCGAGTGCCGCACCGCCCAGCAGGGCTCCGGCGACGACCGCAGCCATGACAATCAAAAAGGCTATGTCCAACCCGACCTGGTCGAGCGCGACGATGACCGAGACGGCCAGCACCGCTACTCGCGCGAGCTTCCCGAGCAGTTTCGGGTAGCCGAAGCCGGCCGACCCGGCCGCCGCGGTTACCGCCGTCCGCACCGCCGAGCCCAGAAGGGCGCCCAGGAATATCACGAGAAGGGCACCCAGGATCCGGGGAAGAAAGGCGACCACTCCGCTCAGCCAGGCCGCGACGATGTCCAGGCCCAGCGCTTCGGTCGCCATGGTGGCGAAGGCCAGGAAGACGACCCAGAAGACCAGCATCTGGGCTGCCCGGGAGATCGATCGTTTGGTCCCCGAGCTCTCCAGCCTCGCCTGCATGGCGCCCTCGCCGACCAGCCGCGACAGGCGCGGCGTCAGCCGCCTGGCCCAGGAGTCGAACATCTTGGCGGTCAGGAACCGCATCAGACGAGCGAGCAGCCAGCCCGCGAGGAGGATGCCGGCGGCCAGCACGACCCGGGGCGCCCAGATGGCGGCCTGCCGTGCCAGCTCGCTGATCGTTTCGTTGGGAAGTTGGGCCCTGGGCACGAAGCCTCCTCCGACTGGTGGCCCTTAGGATACTTGAGGGCGATCCGTCGCCCTCAGCGGGCCGGCGAGGCTTCCCCACCCTCGTCGCCCGGTTTGGCCACTGCGTCGAAGAAGCGCAGCAGCTCCACCGGAACCGGAAATATCAGGGTCGAATTCTTCTCGGCCGACACCTCGACCATGGTCGAGAGCAGCCGGAGCTGCAGCGCCGCCGGGTGCTCCTCCAGCACCCCGGCCGCCTTCCCGAGCGACTTCGCCGCCTCCAGCTCGCCCTCGGCGTGGATAACCTTGGAGCGCCGCTCCCGCTCGGCCTCCGCCTGACGGCCCATCGCCCGCCTCATCAGCTCGGGTAGCTCCACGTCCTTGATCTCGACCAGGGTCACCTTGATCCCCCACGGGTTGGTCAGCTCGTCGATGATCGCCTGGAGTTGTGAGTTGATCTCGTCGCGCTTGAGCAGCAGGTCGTCCAGCTCGACCTGGCCGAGAATGCTGCGCAGGGTGGTCTGCGCTACCTGCGACGTGGCGTACATGTAGTCCTGGATCACCACGACCGCCTTCACCGGGTCCACCACGTTGAAGTAGGTGACTGCGTTGACCTTGAGGGTGACGTTGTCCTTGGTGATGACGTCCTGGGGCGGGATGTCGGCGGTGACCGTCTGCAGATTGACCTTCACCATCTTGTCGATCACCGGGATGATGAAGAAGAGGCCGGGACCCTTGGCGCCGACGACCCGGCCGAGCCGAAAGATCACCCCCCGCTCGTACTCGGCGACGATGCGAACCGCCTTGACAAGGATGAACAGGACGAGCAGTAGAGCGGCGCCGATGCCTAGCAGCGATTGATCCATGCCTTCCTCCTATCGGTTGATATTGTCGTGCCCGGGCGTCACTCTCCCGATTCCACGGGACCGACAAGCAGGTCGAGTCCCTCGTAGCCGGTCACCTGCACTCGATCGCCGGCGTTCAGCTCGGCTTCGCTGCGGACATTCCACCACGCTCCGTCCACGAGGGCCTGCCC
>DATABX010000305.1:0-2753 GCA_036259335.1 Actinomycetota bacterium | reverse complement strand
GGGGCGGGCCGGGCGGCGGCCGCCCTGGCCGGCGTGGCCTACACCTTCACCGGGGTGAACATCGTCTTCATCCACCGGGTGAGCGCCCAGATGGTTCTTCCGGCGATGTTGTGGGCCGCCCACCGGCTGGTGGAGACACCGAGCCTGAAGCGGGCTGCGCCGCTGGCCCTGTTCGTCGCCTGGAGCTGGTTCGAGGGCTTCCCGTCCGCATTCGTGTACTGCATCTACGTGACCGCGGCGTGGTGCGCCTGGCTGATGCTGAGGTCCGACAGGTGGAACGCCGGCCGGGTGGTGCGCAGGGGGCTATACGTGTCGGCGGCCTTCCTGCTGGGCATTTCCCTGTCGGCGATCAACCTGATCCCGTTCCTGACCGAGGTGACCAGCCGGGGGATCCTTCAGCGCCGGCAGTACGGCGCCGACTCGCACCTGCCCTCGATCCAGTTCTTCGGCCTGTTCGATCTCACCGCCATCGGCCGGTACCCGGAAGGGCAGTGGTGGAGCGGTATGAACCCGGTGGAGAGCATCAGTCACTTCGGGATGATCGCCGCTGCAGGAATGGGGCTGGGGCTCCTTGGAGCCGTCTCCGGACGCCTGAAGCTCACACCGCAGGGACGGGTAGGGTGGTCGTTTTTCTGCGGCCTCGCGGTGCTCGGGCTGGTCTTCAACTTCGTCGGCGGCCCGGTCCTGGAGGCTGCCTACCAGGTGCCGGGCATCGCCAACAACCTGATCACCAGGTCCCGGTTCCTGCTGGGACTGTCCGCTGCCATCCTCGCCGCGCTGAGCGTGGACTCCCTCTGGAGTTCCCGGACCGGCCGGGAGTCCGGGGCCGCCGGCCCCGAGGAACCGGATCCCGGCACGCCGGCCGGCCGGACTCCGGACCGTGCGAGAGTGCCGGCCCCCCGGCTGGTGTCGCTGGCAACCCTTCTCAGCTTTCTGTCGATCGGCGCGGTGCAGGTCGACGACTGGGTGGAGTCGGCCCAGGCTGCCCGGCAGGGGGACGCAATTCTGGCCAGCGCCGGCCTCAACACGCTGCTGACCGGGGCGGCACTGGCGCTGGTGCTGCTGGCCTGGAGGCGGCCGAAGCTGGCCGCCGTTTCCGCCGGCGGGGTGGCCGCGCTGCTGTTCTTCCAGCTCGCCTTCCCGCTGCGCAACTTCACCCCGAGTGCGCCGGTGGGCGACTACTACTCGGTCCAGGACGGCCACCGGGCGCTCAAGCGGCTGGTCGGGGACGACTCCCGGTTCGCGGCGGCCGGCCGGTTCACCTTCAGCCTGAACTCCGGCCAGATATTCCGCATCCCGGACCTGCGGGGCATGGCCCTGCCGTCACGGCAGTTCCGGGCCCTGGGCCGCGCCCTGAGCCCGGACGCCTTCGCCCAGGACTCGCTCGGAATCGTGATTCCCCGGGACTCGTGGGACCTCAGCAGCCCGCTGCTGGACGACCTGGCGGTCGGCTACTTCGCCCTGGGGACCGAGGAGCGGCCGTTCGGGGTCCTGTCCCACGAGGACCGGGCGTTCGACGCCTACCGGCCCGTCGATGACGGGTTCGTCGGCGCCTACACCTTCACCGCCACCGGCCCGATAAGCGGAGTTGCGGTTCCCATTCGCGGCAACCAGGGCTGCGCCGAGGGATCGATGACCCTCTCCCTTTCCAGCCCGGGCAGGCCGGCCGCCGTCAGCTCCCGGCCGTCTTTCGACGTGCTCTCCGACTGGATTCACTACGGCCTCCACAAGGAGCAGCTGAGGCGTGCCGACTGGTACTGGTTCGCCCTCGACGGCCAGGACCTGCGGTCCGGCGACCGGTTCAACCTGGCCCTCGAGGCGTCGGACGCCGGATGCCGGCTGGAGGTGGGAGCGCTCGGCGCCGGCCCGGACCTGCGCCCGGCGATCCAGACGCTCACCCCCGACCCGGCGTACCCCCTGCGGCTGGTGTCGACCGAGCAGGCCTGGATCTACGAACGACCGACCGCCTGGGACCTGGTCAGTGCACACTCCCGGTGGCGGGCATTCCGAACCCAGCGGGCGGCTCTCGCCTACGCCAAGGACCGGCCCGACGAGGATCGCGACGTCGTCGCCTACGTCGGCCGGGCGGTGAGCCCCGAGCCGGGGGTGGCCCCCGCCCGGCTCTCGTCGATCCGCTGGGGCTACGACAGCGTCCGCTTCTCCACCTCCGGGAACGGGCGCAGCCTGGTGGTGGTTTCGCAGAACGCCGACCCCGGCTGGGTCGCACGGATCGACGGCCGGGAGGTCCCGATTGTCAAGGTCGACGGAGCTCTTGCCGGCGTCTTCGTGCCGGCCGGCGACCACCGGGTGCGGCTGGACTACCGCCCGTCCAGCTTCGTGATGTCGGCTTGGATCTCGGGGGTGGCGGCGGTGGTTCTGCTGGCGGCGCTGATAGCCGGACACCGGCGCCGGAGGACCGATGACGGGTAGGCGCTGGGTGCTGCCGCTCCTGCTGGGCGTCGCCCTGGTGAGAAGCCTGTTCTGGGTGGCGGTGACCGAGGTGCCGAACCCGATCGACGAGATCCACCACCTCGGCTACATCGACTCGCTGGCAAACGGCGACGGGATCCCGATCGTCGGCGTCGACTACCTACCCCGCGACATCCTGGAGCTGATGCGGGAGTCGCCGACGTTCGGCAGCCGGCGTCACCCCCTGGATCCCGACCGACCCGAGGAGTGGGGGGCTTCGGCGTACCAGTACGAGGGAGTGCAGCCGCCGCTCTACTACCTGACGATGGTGCCGGTGTACCTGG
>DATABX010000304.1:0-8594 GCA_036259335.1 Actinomycetota bacterium | reverse complement strand
GCGGTTCTATGCCCATCGGGCGAGCCGGGACGAAGCCGAATCTCGGGTAGTAACCGGCGTGGCCCAGGACGACGACCAGCGGTTCACCCATCTCCTCGGCCCGAGCCAGCCCTGCGCGCACCAGCGCGCTACCCACCCCCCGGTTCTGGAACGCCGGAAAGACCGCCATCGGAGCCAGCGACAGAATCTCGGTCTGCGGGTCCGACTCGAGCGTGACGTGGGTGAACAGGATGTGGCCGATGATCACCGAGTTCTGCTCGGCCACCAGGCTCAGTCGTGGGATGAAAGTATCGGTTTGCCGCAGCTTGTCGACCAGATCGGCTTCGGCTCTTCGGCCGAAGGCCGCGGTGTGCAGCCGGTGCACCGCGTCGTGGTCCCAGTCCGTCTCCATTCGGATTCCCATCAGTCCTCCAGAAGCTCGCCCAGGTCCTTGGCGTTGCGCACCGCGTAGTCCTGGTAGCAGTTGTTCATCAGGACGTGGACCTCCTTGGCGTGTCCGGCGAGCTCCTTGAGCTTGGGAACCCACTCCTGCAGCTCGGCTTGAGTGTACTTGTAGGCGAACCGGGGGGTGGCGATCTCCTGCGGCTTGTCCCACTGCTCGGTGTTGCGCCCGTGGAACCGGACGTAGGCCAGGTCCTTGGCGGTGGCGAGCGCCAGGGGCGGGAGGCTGGAGCGAAATCCCTGCGGCATGTCAACGCTGGTTATCGGGATGTCGTGACTCGAGAGGAACTCGAGCGTCCGATCCAGGTTGCGCTCCTCGAACCACAAGCCGTTGCGGAACTCGACGGCGATCCGGTAGTTGTGCAGGCGCTCCTGGCACTCGACGATGTAGTTGCGGCTTTCGGTTCCGGGAAGAAACCACTCCGGGAACTGGAAGTGGATCACGCCGAGCTTGCCGGTGGAGTGCAGCGGCATCAACGACTCGGCGAAGCGGCGCCACACCTCGTCCATGGTCTTGTCCGACAGGTGGCTGGAGTAGACGAACTTGCCCTTGCGCTTGTCCTCGGCGTCCTCCCTCAGATCCTTCGGCAGCGAGTTCGGTCGGGTGGGGTGCTTGGTCAGCAGCGAGTAGGCCTTGATGTGGAAGGTGAACTCGTCGGGCGTGCGGTTCACCCAGGCGTCGACGGCCTGGTCGGAGGGCGGGTAGTAGTAGGTGGAGTCGACCTCGACTATCGGGAAGTTCTCGGCGTAGAAGCGAAGGCGCGCCTCGGCGGTGTTGGCTTCCTTCGGGTAGAACTTGCCGCTGTTTACCAGGGTCTTGTCGGTCCAGGACGCGGTGCCGATAAGGATGTTCCCCATGTCAGGCGGTGGCGGGAGCGGCTACTTGAGTACCGGGCGGCCTTCGTCGTCGACCAGCACGAACGCCAGCCCGTTCTCCACCTTGATCGCGTTCTTCGCCGCCTTCAGCCGGGCCGCCGCTTCGGCGATGGGGTCCGTTTCGGCATCCTCGTCGTCGATGAACAACTCGATGCTCCGGGGCTTCCACTCCTCCTCGGCCGGCGCCGGTGCAGGCGCCCGCTCGAGGCGGGGGTCGGTGCTCCAATGGGGATCGCGCTCGGCAGCGGGGGTCGGGGACTCCGCGGCAAGCCGCGGGTCGGTCGCCCAGCGAGGATCCCGCTCGGGGGCAGGCCGCTCGGCGGCAAGCCGCGGATCGGTCGCCCAGCGAGGATCGCCCTCGGGGGCAGGCCGCTCGGCGGCAAGCCGCGGGTCGGTCGCCCAGCGAGGATCCCGCTCGGGCCCAGGCCGCTCGGCGGCAAGCCGCGGGTCGGTGCGCTGCGGCTCGGGAGCCCGTCCCGGTTCCTCCGGACTGGCGTATCCCACGGGCAGAACCGGCTCGCCGCCCCAGGGTTCCATCCGGGGGTCTCGCCCGTGCTGGACCGTCTCCTCGGGCGCCCACCCGGCCTGCCTGCGGCTCCGGGGGTCCGGCTGACGGGGATCGTCACCCCAGGCTTCGGGACGCTCCTCCGGCGCCGGGACGGGCGCCTGGCGCACGGATTCCTGCGGCAACTCTCCGGGCCGCTGCTCGGTGCGCTTCGAGCGCCGGAAGCGACCTCCCAGGCGGCGGCTGGTGAAGGGGTCTTCTACCCAGTCGCCATCGGTTCTTTGATCGGCCCAGGGGTCGGCCGCCGGTTGGGGCGGCTGATGCTCCTGGAGGCGTGCGTGCCGGGCGGCGGGCTCTTGCGGGTTGCCGGCTTCGTCGGCCCACGAGCGGGCGGCAGGCTGGCGGGTCTCTCCGGGCCACGGCGCCTCCGGGGAGGTCCAGTCCTCGACCCGCGGTGGGTGCGGCTCGGGGCCATCGCTCTGCAGCCAGGGATCCTCCATGAGCCTTGTCTGCTCGCCGACCGGGTGCTCTTCGCTGCGCGAACCCTCCCGCCCGCCCGTGCGGGCCGAAGGCCACGCGTCCTCGGCCATCCAGGCAGTCGAGGCGTCCGGCTCGGACTCCTCGGCTTCGTCGCCTTCCTCGTCCTCGGCGGCAATGTCGTCGGCTGCGGTGGGGTCCTGGAACATCGAAAGCTCGATGAATGCCGGCACCTCCGGATCCTTGCGAGGCGCGCCCGCGCCGTTGCCGTTGAGGTTCAAATCGAGAAGCCACGGCCCCGCTTCGACCACGTTGTCGTCGTCGAATCCCGCGGGGTGCCCGTTGCCGTTGGTGGCAACCTCAGGGGCGGCGACGAACGGCTCCGAGACGTCGGCTTTTGGAGCCGCGGCTTCCTGTTGCGCAGGCGGCTCGGGCTCGGACGGCTTGAGCGGCCCCCAACTGCCGAACGAAGGGGAGGGAGGAGGAGCAAACGATGCCGGCGGCTGCCACTTGCGGTTCCCGGCGCCGGCCGAAGTCGTCGGGTAGCTGGGACGGGCGGGTGGCGGGGTGCTGCCGGGCGGGATGTAGTTGAACGGGGCGTTGAACCGGGGCTTCGGTGGAGTCGCAGGCCGGCTGGGCACCGGAGGTGGCGTGAACGCCGGGGGCTTCGGCTCCTCCTTCTTCAGCTTGAACAGGCCCTTCTTCTCCTTCTTCGCCTCAGTGGCGGCAGTCGGGACCATGGGAGGCGCCGGCACGACCGGAGCGGTCGGCGCCGGCTCGTTCTTCTGTGCCTTTCGGGCCTTCTTGCCCAAACGTCCGGGCTTGGATGCGGGTGGGTTGTCCGCCGGTCGGGCGGATGCCGGAGGCGGAACTTCCGGGCCCGGGCTGGGGACGGCCGGGTGGGGTCCGGACGGCTGACCCGACGAAGGGCTGAACGAGGGTGGCGGCTGATGCGGGCTCGGGCCCCCGGAGGTCGGTCCCGGCGGGGAGGCGGAGGCCCTGGGAAATTCGGATGACGGCGGGCGGGGGCCGCCGTAGCCGTTAGGTCGCTCAGCCGAAGGCCTGCCGGTGGCGGCTGCGGCCACCAGGTGGGGTGTCGCCAGGCGAGCCGGCTGACGCATCCGGTCGGCCTGCTCGACCGGTTCGGTCCTCGGACGCGGCCGCAGATGCGGGGTTTCGGGCTCGAAGAACGACGCGGTGTCGATCTGCAGAGTCGGCTCGGAGATGTTGGGAACCGGCCTAAGAGCCGGCCGCGCCAACTGGCGAGAGGACCGCTCGGGCTGGGGCTCGTCCCACCGGCCGGCGTCACGCCGAGGGGCTTGCGGGGGGTGGACGACTCGAACCTCGGTCGGATCGGGAGCCTTGTTCTGGAGGGCGCTGGGTACGTCGAGCTCAAGGCTCCGACCAGTTGATCGGAACCTCTTGATGCTTTTGAAGGGATGACCGGGGGAGTTACGGGCGGTTAATCCGAGTCCGATGAAGAACACAAGCCACAGCGCGCCCGCAATCATCCCTGTTGCGAAGCCCGTCACGCCGGACATTCTAGCGGAAACCCCTCATCGAGGCTCTCATTGCAACTTGAATAACACTTTTGCATCTTGACCATAAACAATCGTAGTGCTAATGTTTAAGCACTCGCTCAAAACATTTGTTTAAGGGGAGTCTCCGGTGGACCGGCAAGCGGTGGAGCAGGCACTCGATCGGGCCGAAGCCGCACTCGACCACGGTAGCCGCCTGGACGGCACAGGTTTTTGGAAGGCCGTCGCTGCCGCCCGGAGGGACTCGGGTCTTGCCGAGGAGTACGCCGGCCGGATGGCGCTTATCGATCGCCGGGCATTCGAGCAAAGCGTGCGGCTGCGGGTCCCCGCGGCGGCCGGCACGGCGGTCCTATCGGCCGGCACGGCGGCCGGAGTTGCCGCCATGGCGCTGTCCTCCGAGATCTCCGACCGTCTGTGGCGGTCGCTGGTCTTTTTGGGAGCGTTCGGGGTGATCGACGTGACCACTCACAGCCTGGCCCACTGGCTGGTCGGACGCCTGATGGGCATGCGGTTCACCCACTACTTCCTCGGCGGGCCGCCCCCGCCTCGACCGGGAGCAAAGCTCGACTACGCCACCTACCTGAGGGTGCCTCCCCGAAAGCGGGCGGCGATGCATGCCTCGGGAGCGGTGGTCACCAAGGTAGTCCCGTTTGCTCTGATCCCGGTGGCCCGGTCCCTGGACCTGCAGAGCTGGGTGGTCTACCTGCTGGCCGGAATCGGCATTGGCCAGCTGCTGACCGACATCTTCGTGTCGACGAAGGCGTCCGACTGGAAGAAGGTCAAGCGCGAACTGCGGGCAGCGAAGGGCTGGAGCGCTTAGGCAAATGTAGCGGTCAGGCTGATCTAATCGTCCGGATCGGTCGGGGTCGACGCTTCGGCGTACAGCCTCGTCGGGATGCGGCCCGACTCGTGCGCCAGCCGGCCCGACTCCACCGCCAGCCGCATCGCCCTCGCCATCCGGACCGGCTCCTTGGCCCGGGAGATCGAGCTGGCCACGAGCACTGCGTCGCAGCCCAGCTCCATCGCAATCGTGGCGTCCGAGGCGGTGCCTATGCCGGCGTCGAGGATCACCGGCACCTCGGCGTTCTCCAGGATGATCGCCAGGTTGTACGGGTTGCGGATGCCGGCGCCGCTGCCGATCGGCGACCCCAGCGGCATCACCGCGGCGCACCCGACCTGCTCGAGGCGTTTGGCCAGGATCGGGTCGTCGTTGGTGTAGGGAAGGACGATGAACCCTTCGTCGACCAGCTGCTCGGCGGCCGCCAGCAGCTCGGGGCCGTCGGGCAGCAGAGTGCGGTCGTCGCCGATCACCTCGAGCTTGACCCACTCGGTCCCCAGCGCCTCCCGCGCCATGCGGGCGGTGAAGACCGCGTCGGCGGCGGTGAAGCAGCCGGCGGTGTTGGGCAGAATGTCGCAGCCGGCGGCCTCGATGACGTCGAGGATCGAGCCGCCCGCCATCGGGTCGACCCGGCGCATGGCGACGGTGACCATCTCGGCGCCAGTCTCCTTCAGCGCCTCGCCCATGACCTGCAGGCTGGTGAACCCGCCGGTCCCGAAAATCAGGCGCGACTGGAAGACCCGGCCCCCGATCTGCAGCTTCTCTCGCACCTAACCTCCCTGGACTGCCCTTAGAACTTCGACCTTCATCCCGTCGGCGAAGCCGAACCCATCCCAGCGGCTGCGGGGGACGACCTCGCCGTCGACGGCGACCGCAACTCCCCGTCCGGTCTCGAATCCCAGTATGGCAAGGACGTCGGGTATCGATGCGCCCTGGTCGAGCTCCCGCTCGCGGCCGTTGATCTTGAGCTTCATCGATCGAACCGGTCGGGGGCAAAGCCGGCCAGCTCCTCGGGCAGCTCGCCCTTGGCCAGCAGGCCGGCGATGCCGTCGGCGGTTACCGGGGCCAGAAGCACGCCGTTTCGGTAGTGCCCGGTGGCGACGACCAGCCCCGGCGCCACCGTACCAAGCAGCGGAGCGTTGTCCGGCGTGCCCGGGCGCAGCCCGGCCGTGACCTCGGCCAGCTCCATCTCCCGGATCCCGGGCAGCAGCTCGCCGGCGGCCCGCAAGAGCTCGAAGACCCCGCCGGCGGTAGGCACGGGGTCGAACCCCTTCTCCTCCACGGTCGCCCCGACCACGACCTCGCCTCCCGGGCGGGGGACCAGGTAGACCTCCTCGGTGCGCAGCACGTGGGTCACCGGGGACGGGAGTGGGGAGGCCTGGCGGAGCCGCAGAATCTGCCCCTTCACCGGCCGAATCGCCTTGCCTACGTAGGAAGGTATGCCGGGAAGCCGGCCGGACCACGACCCGGCGGCGACCACCACGGTTCCGGCGGCGATCGTCTCGCCGGTCGCCAACCTGGCCCCCGGGCTGCTGCCGCCCGCCACCCCGGCGACCTCGTGTCCGAGCCGGAGCTCCCCGCCGGCGGCTTTCAGGGCCCCCCGCAGCGCCTCGACCACCTGCCGGGGGTCGACCGCGGCGTCGGCGTGGGCCAGGATGCCGGCGCGGGTCGACGGGTGAAGCCCCGGCTCCAGGCGCCGGCAGGCGGAGGAGGTTAGCCACTCGGCCTTCAATCCGAGGCTTTGCTGGTAGTCGAACAGGCGGCGCAGAGCCTCGGACTGGTCCCGGTCGAGTGCAAGATGCAGGATTCCCGGCTCGTGCCCGCTGAGGTGGACACCGGTGCTCATCGTCAGCTCCTCGGCAAACCCGGGCCAGCGCCGGGCGCTCTCCAGGTTGAGGCGGAGCAGGGCATCCTCGCCGAAGGTTGCCTCGGTGACCGGCGCCAGCATCCCGGCGGCGACGGTGGAGGCGCCGTCCGGCGGATCGGACCGGTCGAGCACCAGGACCGACATTCCCAGCTGGGAGGCGCGCCAGCCGATGCTCAGGCCGATGATGCCGGCACCGACGACGATCGAGTCGTACCTCACCCCACCAAAATACCGCTCGGCCGGCGGCAAACCGCCGGCTCGGGCCCTACGACGGTTCGGTTCGTCCGTACTCGTCCAGGTAGGCGACGGTGTAGCCGATGATGTCGAAGAAGTCGGCGATGTGGACGTGCTCGTTCGGTGCGTGCAGGTTGGAGTCCGGCCGGCCCACGCCGGGCGGGGAGCAGATCGGGATTCCCAGGCCCTGGGCGATGGGGAACATCGGCCCGGTCGCCCACATGTAGGGGTAGATCGTCACGGGGTCGTTGAACCACCCGCTGGCCGCGGCCTCGGCCGCCCGCCCCAGGGTCGAGTCCAGCGGCGACCGGGACGGGTTTTCGTGGCTCAGCACCTTGACTTCGATGTCGCCGAACCCGTGCTCCTTCAGATGGCGGCGGACCAGGCCGGCGATCTCGGTGCCGTCCTGGTCGGGCACCAGCCGGAAGTCGACCTTGGCCATCGCCTCGGCCGGCAGCACGGTCTTCTGCCCGCCGGGCACGGTGTAGCCGGTCTCGAAGCCGGCGATGTTGGCGGTGGGGGCGTAGAGGATCTCGTGCTTCAGGTCGTAGCCCCGCAGGTTCTTGTTGAACTCGGTAATGCCCAGGCGCTTGAGCATCGCCTCCTCGTTGAACGGGATGGCCTCGAGCAGCTCCTTCTCCCGGGGGCCGGGGGGCACGATCTTGTCGTGGAACCCCTCGACGACGATGTTGTCCTCGGCGTCCTTCAGGGAGGCGACCGCCCGCAGCAGGTGCCAGGCGGCGGAGGGCGCGTACACCGCCACCGAGGAGTGCTGGTCGCCGGTGATCGCCTTGTGGTGCAACTCCATGTAGAGCAGCCCCTTGCAGCCGTAGTACATCTCGGGCCGGCCGTCGAGGTCCATCCAGCCGCCCTCCCACACGCAGTCGTCGGCTTTGAGCTCCTCGGCGTAGGCCTGACAGATCTGCTCGAAGTAGACGCTGCCCGACTCCTCCTCGCCCTCGATGAAGAACTTGATGTTGTAGGGGAACTCGCCGTAGAGCTCCTGGTAGACCTCCAGGGCGGCGAGCCGGGCGATCAGGTCGCCCTTGTTGTCGGCGGCCCCCCGGGCGTAGAGCTTGCCGTCCCGCTCCGTCGGCACAAACGGCGGGGAGTCCCACAGGTTCAGCGGGTCCACCGGCTGCACGTCGTAGTGGTCGTAGATCATCAGCGACCGCTCGCTGTCGGCGCCGGGGAACACGCCCAGCAGCGCTTCGGGGGACCCGGGGACCGAGAGGCGGCTGACCTTGGCGCCCAGGTCGAGCAGCCGGGCTTCGAGCCAGGCGGTCATGTCGGCGAAACCCATGCCCTCGGTGGTGACGCTGGGAATCGCGCACGCCTCGACGAGCTGCTGAAGAAACCGGCCGGAAGACTTGACGACGGCCCGGCGGATGCGTTCGTGGTCGGTCATGGCCTTGATCCTAACCGGGAGCCACGAGCCGGAAACCGAAGCAAAGAGCGGGCGACGAGAATCGAACTCGCACCACCAGCTTGGAAGGCTGGAGCTCTACCATTGAGCTACGCCCGCGAGTGTCCCTAGTCTAACGGCGCCGGGGGGGCTGGTCGGGATGGCCGGATTCGAACCGACGACTTCCTGCTCCCAAAGCAGGCGCGCTACCAAGCTGCGCTACATCCCGTCCATGTCAGTTTAGCCGGGCGGTCCGGCCCGAACGGCGGGTCGTCAACAGGCATGACGGTGGCCCTACACTAGGAGTGCTTTGCGCTCGTAGCTCAACTGGACAGAGCAGACGGCTTCTACCCGTCAGGTTGGGGGTTCAAGTCCTCCCGGGCGCACCAGACACGACACTCACGCGGCTCGAT
>DATABX010000303.1:0-11922 GCA_036259335.1 Actinomycetota bacterium | reverse complement strand
GCCGACTCGGGGAACCCGTTTTTGCCAGTGAACCGCCGAGCTCCGCAGACCAAAGGACCTCCGTATGCAACGGAGAACCGTGGGAGATTGACGGTCAGTACATCGTCATCCAAACCGACGTCCAAAACGGCGACATATCCGTTCGGCCCTGGTAGACGAAACCACCAGGCAGGGTCGTCCGACCTTGACAGCTGTCTGGACAAAGAGATCGCCAGCCCTTAACCCGGGCTGAGCCGGGCTACAGGGTGCTTCTCCCGTCGGGGCTCTTCCGCCGGACGGTCGACTCGCTCTCCAGGTGGACGGCCTGCTCCTCGGCGCTGAGGGCCATGCCGGGTTCGGGCGCCAGCGACGCGACCTCCTCTTTGGTGGTGTCGAGCTCGTCCACTCCGGACTCCGGAGCGACCAGGCGGCCGGCATGTTCCCTTGTGCGATCGGGCACGTCCGGCTCCTCCTGGCGTAGCCGCTCGTCCAGCGACTCGCCCTCGACCTCCTCGGCGGCGGTCACCCGGCCGGTGACGCCGGACGGGTAGTCGTGGGGCATCGGCATGGCGTCGTCGGCCATCGTGCCGGTGGTGACCGGGTCATGGTCGTCGGCGGTGTCTGGAACCCCCTCGTGATCGGGGGACAGGTCGGGCGGAAGCCCGAATTCTTTATCACTCATGTTTTCGTTGTTACCCCGCCTTCCGGAGGCTGAACCTGAATATTCGGCCGGCCTCCTGGCGGTATCCTCGGGGCATGTCTATCGAGAAGGTGGCCGCCCAGTACACCCAAGGCAACCTGATGGAGCGGATCGAGGGCGCCCTGCGGGAGGCCGGTAAGGACCCGGCCAACCCGACGGTCGAGGACCTGGCGCCCATCGACCACTTCCACACCCTCGGTTTTCGGGCCACCACCGGCCTTGCCGACGCCGCCGGCCTGAAGGGCGGCGAGGAGGTCCTCGACGTCGGCTGCGGCCTGGGAGGTCCCGCCCGCACCCTGGCCTCGGTCTACGGCTGCCGGGTCACCGGTGTCGACATCACCGCCGAGTACTGCGATGCCGCCGCCGAGTTGAACCGGCGGGTGGGGCTGCAGGACCGGATCGTGATCCAGGAGGCCAATGCGCTGGCGCTTCCGTTCGAGGACCGCACCTTCGACGTCGTCTGGACCATGCACGTCTCGATGAACATCGCCGACAAGGCCACGCTCTACGACCAGTTCGCCCGGGTGCTGAAGCCGGGCGGCAAGCTGGCGTTCTTCGACCTGCTGTCGGGCGAGGGGGAGGTTCACTTTCCGATGCCCTGGGCGGACGAGCCCTCGATCAGCCACCTGGCCAGCGTGGACGAAACCCGGCTGCTGCTCAGCACCGCCGGGCTCCACGTCGAGCTTTGGGAAGACGTCACCGCCGAGGGAGCCGAGTTCTTCTCCGGACTCGTGAAGTCGCCCCTCGGCCCCCATCTGCTCCTCAAGGACATGCCGGGAAAGATGCAGAACCTGGGCCGGGACCTGAAGGAAGGCCGGCTTCGGGCGATTCGGTCGGTGAGCCGGGTGGAGCGGGACTAGCTACTCGATCTTCAGGTTCGGGTCGATGTCCGGCGGGTCCGGGTACTGCGGGTCCATCCGCTCGAGGGTTTCGGCGATCGTCTGGGCCACCACCCAGTTGCGGTACCACTTGTTGTCGGCCGGCACGACGTACCACGGAGCCTCTGGGGTGGAGGTTTTTTCGATCGCCTCCCGGTACGCCTCCTGGTACTCCTCCCACCGGGCGCGCTCCACCAGGTCGCCGGGATTGAACTTCCAGCGCTTGGTCGGGTCCTCCAGCCGGGCCCGCAGGCGGTTGGCCTGCTCCTGCTTCGAGATGTGGAGGAAGAACTTGATCACGGTGGTGCCGGCGTGGCCCAGCTGGCGCTCGAAGTTGTTGATCAGCTCGTAGCGCTCCCGCCATAGCTTCTCGGGAAGCAGGTTCTTCACCCGGACGATCAGAACGTCCTCGTAGTGCGACCGGTTGAACACTCCGATCTCGCCCTTTGCCGGCACCGCCTGGTGGATCCGCCAGAGGAAGTCGTGCTCCAGCTCGGTCGAGTTCGGCGACTTGAACGACACCACGTGCACGCCCTGCGGGTTGACGCCGGTGAAGACCTTGCGGATCGTGCTGTCCTTGCCGGCGGTGTCCATCGCCTGAAGGACGACCAGAAGGCTCTGGCTTCCCTCTGCCCACAGCCGCTCCTGGTATCCCGACAGCTTCTTGTTGAGCTCCCTCAGCGCCTCGCCGGTGTGTTTTTTGTCTCCCGGCGCCCCGTCGGTGGAGTCGGTCGGGATGTCGTGGAGCGACACAGTGGAGTTCGGCGGGATCTTCCAGCGGTCCATGGTGGAACCCTACCCGTGGCCGCTCCGGTAAATCGCGGAAACCGGAGGAAGTGCGGTGGTTCCGGTACCGGCGGAGAAATAGGCTTTAGGGTGAGCTTTACGGCGAGAACGGGAGGAGCCCGATGGATCCCGGAAGTCTTTTGATGCTGGTGGTCGTCATGATCATCTTCTACTTTGTGCTGGTCCGTCCCCAAAAGAGGCGGGCGCAGGAGCACCTGGCTCTGCTGTCGGCGCTGGAACCGGGCGACGAGGTTGTCACGATCGGCGGGATCTACGGCTTCGTCAACCGGATCGACGGCGACGTCGTCTACCTGGAGGTTTCCGAGGGGACCGAGATCCGCTGCACCAAGCAGGCGATCAGCCGGCGCCTGGACGAGTCGGAGACTGCGGCGGAGGAGCCGGTAGAGGAGCTGGAGACGACGGTCGAGGCGCCGAAGCCGGACGGCAACCTGCCGCCGAGCCCGTGAGCGGAGGTAGCGCCTGAACGTCGCCGCCTGGCACGACAAGATCCGCAACATCCCCGACTTCCCCAAACCGGGGGTCAACTTCAAAGACATCACACCGTTGCTGAAGGACCGCGCCACCTACCGGGAGGTGGTCGACACGATCGCCGGCCTCTACGCCGAGCGCCGGGTGGACAAGGTGTGCGGGATCGAGGCCCGAGGGTTCATCCTGGCCGCGCCGGTTGCCTACCGCCTCGGCGTGGGTTTCGTCCCGATCCGCAAGCACGGCAAGCTGCCGTTCAGCTCCGAGGCGGCCTCCTACGAGCTCGAGTACAACGAGGCGATCCTGGAGATCCACACCGACGCGGTGGAGGCGGGGGAGCGGGTGCTGCTGGTCGACGACGTGCTGGCGACGGGGGGAACCGCCCGGGCTGCGGCCGACCTGGTCGAGCGGCTGGGGGCGGAGGTCGTGGGCGTGGCGTGCCTGATCGAGCTGGAGTTCCTCAAGGGCCGCTCCAAGCTCGACGGGCTCGAGCTGCACACCTTCATCACCTACTGAAGGTTTAGGCGCCCGCTCCTGAGCCAAAGATCAGTTCGTCTTGGGCCCCGTTCCTCACCTCGGGAGGCGGGGCCCACCCTATTTCCGGGATTCGGCTACCTCGGGAAGATGCCCGGCCCGGGGGTCAGTACCCCAGAGGGGTCGTAGCGCCGCTTCGCCTCGGAAAACGCGGTCCAGGCGGCGCCGTAGTGCGCCTGCCAGTCCGAGGCGGATATCTGGAACGCGCTGATGGGGTAGTGGGTGCCGCCCAGCTCCCGGTTCTGCTCGAAGATCTCCCGGTTGTGCCGAATCATCTGCTCGACGCCGGCCGCGTCCGGTGTCGCCGTCCTCAAAATGTCGAACAGATAGGATTCGGGTTCGTCGGGCATCCGGAAGAGGGGCCGCCGAAGGGCACCGGACCGGAATGGGTAGAGCAGGATCGGAAACGACCGGCCCAGGTCACCGGGCGTCAGCTGGGCCATCACGCCGCCTACGAAGGACTCCACCTTGGAACCGGGGACGAACACGTCGATCCACGGGTGAGGGTAGTCGGCCAGGCCGGCGCCTTGCAGGTCCCCGATCTGCGCCAGCACCCGGTCCGAGAACTGGAAGTAGGTCTGGTCGGTCACGGTCGCTCCCCCCGGTACCATCTGCAGGTCCGCCACGAGCGCGTCGTCGTCGGGCGGGGAGGTTCGGTTGTACCACTTGACGCCCTGCAGCACCGTTATCCAGCCCTGGGGTCCGGGCACCATCAGGATCACCAGATACTCGAAGCGCTCCTCGTCGATCAGCCGTCGCATATCCGCGATCGCCGCCGGCAGGGCCGGGTAGACGAGATCGAAGATTCGTACCAGCTCGGGTGCCGGGACCAGTCGCAGGCGGGCGCCTACCATCACGCCGCACTGGCCCTGTCCGGCCAGGACGGCCTCGAAGAGAGCGCGGTTTTCGCTCTCCGAGCATTTCACGGTTTCGCCGGCGCCGGTCACGACCGTCAGCTCCTCGACGTTGTCCACCTGCGCTCCGTAACGCCAGCTGGTGCCGCTCACCCCGCCCACCGACAGGGTCCCTCCGACCGTCAGCCGAAGGTAATCGGTCAGGACCGGCGGGGTGTATCCGTGGGTAAGCGTCGCCTGCAGCACGCTGCGCCACTGAGCGCCTGCCTCGACCTCCGCGCGGCCGTCCCGCACGTCGAGCACACGATCCAGCAGCCGCATGTCGATCTGGACCCCGTCCTGCACCTGGGACTGTCCGAAAAGCGTGTGGCTCTGGCCGCGGACGGCCACCGGTATGTCGTGATGCGCGCAGAACTCGACCATGCGGGCGACGTCTCTCGCGGAGCCCGGCCGCAGCAGGGCGGAGGCCGGCCGGCGGACGACGCCGCCGTAATCGGTCCCGGTGGTCTGAACGACTGCCTCACCGGTGAGCAGCAACCCGTCGAGGTACGGCAGAGCGGCGATGGAGCCGTTTGAGGAAGATTGCGTGCGGCCCCCCGGCGGGGCTTCGGCTGCGGTTACCCACCGGCTTGTACCATGGCGAAGCCCTACCACCAGGTTTTCCGGGGCGATGCCTGCGATGATGCCGGCTCGAAAAGACAGTGGTGACTGGTTCGATTGCTCCAAGACATTCCTTCCTCGGCGGGCGAAATCAACCGAGCAGAATCTATCTAGTTCGGACCTAGAGAGCTAGCGCCGGTCGGGAGGTGGGACGATCTCGTCGACGGCCGCCAGATCCGAGGCGGTCAGCTTCCAACCGGCCGAGGCCGCGTTGGCGCGGACCTGGTCCGGCGTAGTCGCTCCGGCAATCACCGAAGCCACCGGCTGCTGCGCCGCCAGCCAGGACATCGCCAGCTCGAGCACCGTGTGCCCGCGGTCGGCAGCGAAGCGAACCAGCGCCTCGACCACCCTAAGGTTCCACTCGCTGAGGCGCCCCGAGCCGAGCGAGGTCAGGCGGCTGCCGGACGGAACCGGCTGGTTCAGCCGGTACTTGCCGGTGAGCATCCCGCTTGCGAGGGGAAAGTACGGGATGAAGGCCAGGCCCCTTCGCCGGCACTCCTCGAGCACCTCGATCTCCGGCTGCCGATGCAGCAGGCTGTACTCGTTCTGGACGCTGACGAAGCGAGCGGCGCCCGGCCGCGCCGCCTCTTCGGCGGCGGCAATGTGATGCGGCGCGTACTCGGAGCAGCCGATCTCACGCACCTTGCCGGCTTTGACGAGGTCGTCAAGAGCATCCAGCGTCTCGGCGATGGGGGTGCGCGGGTCGGGTCGGTGCTGCTGGTAGAGGTCGATATGGCCGGTTCCCAGCCGCTTCAGGCTGGCGTCGGCGGCCCTGCGGATATAGGAAGGGCTGGAGTCGCCGTCGAACCCGAACTTGCTCGCGACGACCGCCCGGTCACGCCGGCCCTTGAGGGCCTTGCCGAGGTAACTTTCGCTCTTGCCCGAGGCGTAGAGCTCGGCGGTGTCGAAGAAGTTGATTCCGCAGTCGAGTGCGGCGTGGACCACTGCGGCGGAGGCTTGGCCGTCGATCCGGCCCCCGAAGTTGTTGCAGCCGAGACCCACCACCGAGACCTGCAGCGACCCAATCGAGCGGTACTCCATCTGCCCTACGATGCCCGCCGCTGCCGGCGAGGTCAAACGGCGGCTTCTGCCGGTTTTTCGGCCGCCTTCTGGGCCTGCGCAAGCTTGGATAGCAGGCTGTAAAGAGCGCTCAGCTCTTCCTCCGACAGCTCGAGCAGGGCGGCGGGGGGCTCGAAGTAGTGCTCCTGAAGGCTCGCCTTGATCTGCGAGCCGGTTTCGGTCAGCACCACGCCCTTCACCCGCCGGTCGGTGGGGGAGGGCCGCCGCTCCACCAGGCCCTTCTCCTCGAGGCGGTCGATCAGCCAGGTGGCCGTCGATGCGTCGCAACCCATGCCCGAGGCGCACACCCCCATCGGCAGCGCCTCGCCGGGTTCGAGGGTCATCAGGGCTTTCATGTGGCCGGGCGTGAGCCCGATGTCTTGCAGGGTGCGGCTCTTCTGACGGAACTGGGTCATGGAGTAATCGGACATCAGGCGCCAGACGTTCGAGGCGGATTCCTGCTTGGTGGGCTCGCTCACAGTTCCAATATTATTCGGAATCCCCAAAGGTTGCAACGTCATAAATTTGGTCACTCAAATGGTTTGACGAGTGAAACTATCTGTGCAACCATCGCTCCTATGACAAAACCAGCAATCCTCGTTGAAGGACTCACCAAGAACTACGGCGAGGTCGAGGCCCTGAAGGGCGTCGACTTCGAAGTGCCCACCGGCACGATATTCGGCCTCCTCGGGCCCAACGGCGCCGGAAAGACCACTGCGGTTCGCATCCTCTCCACGATTCTCAAGCCGTCCGGGGGCCGGGCGGAGATCTTCGGCTACGACGTCGTCCAGCGGCCCCACGACGTACGGATGATGATCGGGTTGGCGGGCCAGAGCGCTGCGGTCGACCCCAACCTCACCGGCCGGGAAAACCTGAAGCTGATCGGCACCCTGGCCCAGCTGCCGGGGAAGGCCATCGCTCCGCGGGCCGCCGAGCTGCTGGAGCGTTTCCAGCTCATCGAAGCCGGGGACCGGCCGATCCGCACCTACTCGGGAGGAATGCGCCGGCGTCTGGACGTGGCCGCCGCCCTGGTGGGCAAGCCGCCGGTTATCTTCCTGGACGAGCCCACCACCGGGCTGGACATCCAGAGCCGGACCGAGCTGTGGTCGGTGATCGACGAGCTCGTCGCCGAGGGCTCGACCGTCCTGCTGACCACCCAGTACCTCGAGGAGGCGGACGTCCTGGCCGACCGCATCGCGGTTGTTCACGGCGGAGTGGTCGTGGCAAACGACACCGCCTCGGCTCTCAAGGCCCGTCTCGGCAACAGCGTGATCGAGATCACCCTGACCGACGACATCGCCGCCAGGCGGGCACAGTCGCTGCTCGCCCGGCTGGTGACCGAACAACCCGAACGGGAGGGCCATCGGGTGCACCTGTCCACCGCCCAGGCGCCCAAGGTCTTGACCGAGGTCTTGCGGTCGCTCGACGCCAACGGCATGACCGCCGTTGGAATCACCGTGCGCGAGCCTAGCCTCGACGACGTTTTCCTGGCCCTCACGGGCCACCACGTCGAGGAGAAGAAGAACGGCAACGGCGCCGGCGGGAAGCCGGCCAAGGGTCGCAAGGCCCGCCGCAAGACGGCTCCGATCGACGAGGCGGCCAAGAAGGTCGACGAGTGGATCGGCGGAATCGAGCAGGGAGTCGTCCCGCCGGTTCTCGACGTAGCTGCCTTCGACGAGCGGTGGAGCGCCGACGACGAAGCGGGCGAAGACGAGGACTCCGGTGACGGGTGGACGCCCTACGTAGAGCCGGCCGGGACATACGCCGGCGGCGCTTCGAAGCGGCTCCAGGACCTGCTGAGCCAGCTTCCGTACAAAGCCGGATCGGGCAGCGTCGAGGCGAACCTGCAGGAGGTGGCCGAGGCTGCGTTGAACTACTACCGCGACGCGTCGTCGAACGAGCCGCTGGACCTTCAGCCGGTGGCCGGTTACCTGACCCTCGAGAAGCGGTTCGGGCGAATCAACGACTCGACTCCGGCGGAGCAGGCGGCGTCGCTGCTGATGGGCGCCGCAGTCGCCCGGGCGGTGGGCCTCGGAGCTGCCCCGGTCAATGGCGAAGCAACCGAGTTTGCCCGGGGCGCAGTGAAGATCCTGCTCGAAGGTATAGGAGAGACGGTATGAGTGCGGTAAGAGTCGAGGCCGGAAATATCGTTCGCCCCCCGAAGGCGGGGAGCGCGGTTAGGGACATGCTGGCCGTCACCGGCCGGAACCTGACCTCGATCAAGCGGGTGCCGCAGCTGTTGGTGTTCACCCTGATCCAGCCGATCATCTTCGTGGTGCTGTTCCGCTACGTAATGGGCGGGTCGATCAGGGTTCCCGGCGTCTCCTACGTCAACTACCTGGTGCCGGGCATCTTCATCCAGACCGTGACCTTCGGTGCTCTGCAGACTGCGATCGGGATGGCGGCCGACCTTAAGAGCGGGCTCGTGGAGAGGTTCCGGTCGCTGCCGATGTCCCGCTCGGCGGTGCTGGCCGGGCGGACCACGGCCGACCTGATCCGCAACATCATCGTGGTCGCCCTGATTGCCGGAGTAGGGTTTCTGGTCGGCTTCCGGGTTCAGACCAGCGCTCTCGAGTTCTTCGGGGCCCTGCTGCTGGTGATCCTGTTCTCCTATGTGCTGAGCTGGGTCTTCGCCACCGTCGGCCTGCTGGTCGGGGACCCCGAAAGCGCCCAGGCGGCGGCCTTTCCGGTGATGGCGCCGTTCGTGTTCGCCTCGTCGGCGTTCGTGGCGGTGCAGAACATGCCGGAGTGGCTGCAGGGCTTCGCCGCAAACCAGCCGGTCTCGGTGATGGCCTCGGCGGTTCGAGGCCTGTCGATAGGGCAGCTTCCGGGCGCCGACCCCACCTCCGACTACGTGATCAAGGCGCTTCTGTGGTGCGCCGCGATTCTGGTGGTCATGATGCCCCTGGCCATCTGGCGCTACCGCAAAACCGTCTGAGCAGCTCCGGATTACCAGGAGGTCCGTTGTAACCCGGACCTCCTGGTTGTTTGCCCGGACCGAAGAAGGGTTAGGCATATCCCGCCAGACGATTAGAGGAGGAAGGATGCCAGATACCCCGGTCCACACCGTCCCGCACGGCGGCGAGTGGGCGAACGAGCGTGAGGACGCCTCTCGCCTGAGCAAGAAGTTCGACACCAAGGCGGAAGCCGAGCAGGCGGGACGCAAGACCGCCAAGCGGGAGGAGACCGAGCACCTGATCCACAAAGGCGACGGCGAGATCGGCGAGCGCAACAGCTACGGCAACGACCCGTTCCCACCCGCCGGCTAGGGAGTCTTTCCACCGCATTGACCTGAGCCATAGTCATAGTTCAAACTGAACTATGACTATGGCAACTAAGGCGAAGCCCGATCTGCCGGCCACGTCGTGGGCGATTCTTGGGATGCTGACCTTCGGCACCATGTCGGGCTACGACCTGGGCAAGATGGTCGCGCGGAGCATCGGTCACTTCTTCAGCCCCGCCAAGAGCCAGATCTACTCCGAGCTTCGCCGGCTTGTCGACCTGGGTTTCGCCGGCGTCGAGCACGTCACCCAGACCGAGCGCCCCAACAAGCGCCTGTACAGCATCACGCCGGAGGGGCGGCGGCAGCTCAGCCGGTGGCTGGAGAGCTCGCCGCTGGAGCCCGAGAGCTACCGAAGCCCGTTCCTGTTGAAGCTGTTCTTCGGAAGCCTGATGTCGCCCGAGACTCTCATGACGCAGGTCAAGGAGGCCCACGCACTCGCCCTGCACGAGCTGGCGGAGCTTGAGGCGGTCGAGGCGGAGATCAAGGGCAAGCCGGAGTACCTCTACCCCAACCTGGTCCTGCGTTTCGGGCTCGAGCACAACCGCGCATCGGTGCGCTGGACCGCCGAGGTGTTGAGCGAGTTGGAGCGGCTGGAAACCGGGCCGGATTTTGATCAGACGAAGAAAGGGGCAGTGGGACCATGACGGCAGTAGCTACCGACCGCAGGCAGACGCAGGAGCTGGCCCGGACGATGGCCGGGCGGGTCGCCGCCTTGATCCGGCCTCTGACCGACACCTCGGTGAGCGTGCCGAGAAGCCTGTGGACGGTGGGCGAGCATGCGGCGCACCTGGCGTACACCAAGGACCTGATGGCCCGCATGCTGGCCGGGGAGCCGCTCACCTTCGGCGACGGCACCCGCGAGGGATTTGCGCTGGCGAATATGGAGGTGCTGGAGGGGTACCCGGAACGCAACGGCGCGGTGCTGGCGGACCGGATCGAGTCGGCGGTCGACGCCTTCTGCCGGACCGCCGCCGGCATCCCGCCCGGCGCGATGATCAACAGCCCCCTCGGCCGCATCCCGGTCGAAACCTTCACCGCGTACCTGCTGGCCCACCTGATGATGCACGGCGACCCCATGGCTACCGCCCTTCGAAAGCCCCGAGTGATGGACCGTACCAGCGTGCTGGCGTCGTTGCCCTTCTTCTTCCTGGCGATGGAACGCTTCGTGGACGTCAACGCGGTGAAGGGGCTGACCGCGTCCTACGCACTGCACGTCCGGGGCGGGCCGAGCCGGTACATCACTTTCGACAACGGCCGGGCCAGCTTCAGCCCGACCCGGCTACGGCGGGTCGACTGCCACATCTCGGCGGATCCGGTGGCGCTGGTGAGAGTGGGGTTGCGGCAGATCGAGCAGTGGGGCCCGATCGCCACGCTCAAGCTGACCGCCTGGGGGCCCAAGCCGTGGCTCGCCTTCCGGTTCGCCGGGCTGATCCTTCCTCCCTGACGCTCAGCCTGCTCGAAGCGCGACCCGGGCGGCCTGGGCCGCCTGGCGGGCGTAACCGCCGCCGAACAGAACCGTGTGGACCAGCAGGGGAAACAGCTGGTGCAGCGGCACCCGTTCCCGCCAACCGGCGGACAGCGGAGCCGCCTCGTCGTAGGCCGCAAGGATGGTGTCGAGGTGCGGGCATCCGAACAGTTGCAGCATCGCCAGGTCGGTCTCCCGGTGGCCCCCGTGGGCAGCGGGATCGACCAGCCAGGCGTGGCCGTCGGCAGCCCACAGCACGTTGCCGCTCCACAGGTCGCCGTGCAGGCGGGCGGGAGGCTCCGGCGGACCGGCCAGCTCCGGGAGCCTTTCGATGACCTCGTCGAAAACCCTGGCCTCGGCGGAGGAGTAGGCGCCGGAGTCGACAGCCGTCCTAAGGTAGGGCTCGACCCGGTAGGCGCCGTAGAACTCCGGCCAGCCCGGGCATCCGACGTTGCGCATCGGCGCAAGCCCGATCGATGCGTCTGCGGGCCCGTCGGGAGGCGGGGACCCGAAAGCCGGAGCGCCGGCGGCGTGCAGGCCGGCGAGTCCCCGGCCGAGCTCGGCGGCTGCCTTGGTGGACGGACTTCCGGAAGTGACGTAGTCGGTGACCAGCCAGTCGGCGGTGTAACCCTTCAGCTCGGGCACCCGGACCGTCCCCGCGGCGGCGAGCCAAGCCAGCGAGGCCGCCTCCGCCCTTACCGCGTTGGGGTCGCCGTGGCCCTTCGCCACCAGCCGGCCGCCGTCGCCCATCCGGACCTCGTAGGCCGCCCCTCCCAGGGGCCGGGTGCCCGTGACCAGCCCACCCGTCAGCCGTGCCGCCGCTTCTGCTGCGCCTGCTTGCATCCGGCGAGTTTAGGCCCCGCCGGTGGTTGGAGGTGGCGTTTAGGCGCATCGCCGCCCCGGGTACCTTGCGTGGACAGGTCACCGGCAGTTTCGCCGGTTCGAGCGAGAGGACACCCATGGAAGCCACCAAGCTGTTGAAGCAGGACCACGACGAGGTCAAGAAGATTCTGGACAAGCTCGACTCCACCACCGAGAGAGGGGTGAAGACCCGGGAGGAGCTGTTCAGCAAGCTCAAGACCGAGATGGAGATCCACGAGGCCATCGAGGAGGAGATCTTCTACCCGGCGCTGAAAGAGCACCCGAAAGCCAAGGAGATCGTGCTCGAGGGGTACGAGGAGCACCACGTCGTCGACAACATCATGGGCGAGATCTCCTCCACTCCCTACGACGACGAA
>DATABX010000302.1:0-2403 GCA_036259335.1 Actinomycetota bacterium | reverse complement strand
GGCGTGAAGGTTCGGTCTTCGCCGTCGGCGCCTGATCCGCCCCCGCCGTCTGTACCGTCGACGTCGCCTGGAACTGTGCCGCCTACGGGATCGCAGCTACCGACCGGACAGAAGTCTTCGCCAGGGATACCTGATTGACCGAGGGCTGACTCGGGGAGGAGCAGAAGAGCGGTCAGCAGCATCGCCACTAATATAGATTTGATGCCCACGGATCGGCGCATGCCGACCAGTCTAGGCCTAACGGTTGGCGGGGTCGACTCTTCTACGGGCAAATCGTCAAAAGTCGCGGTTTCACCATCGTGCTAATATCGAGGAACTACCAGCAGTTGCAGGGTCCATTCCCCTGCGCGTCGACACAGAAGGTCTTATGGCACTCGACTCCACAGGCAAAACTCAGATCATCGCGGACCATCGCCGGTCCGACACCGACACCGGCTCTCCCGAGGTCCAGGTCGCCATCTTCTCCAAGCGGATCGCCGAGCTGACCGATCACCTTCGCACCCACAAGTCAGACCACTCGTCCCGCCGGGGCCTGCTGCGCCTGGTCGGTCGCCGCAAGAGGCTGCTGGAGTACCTCAAGAAGGAAGACGTTGAGAGATACCGGTCCCTTATCGAGAGCTTGGGTCTGCGTCGATAACCGCAGCGTGAAGTTAAGCCTTTCCGGCGACTACCGTTGCCTTAGAGAACGGAGGGCCTTCTAAAACACCCCTGTCGCAACCCATCCGAGTTGCGAGAAATCTGGGAGGAAGGAACTCCTGCACCAGTTATCAGTTGCGAGCGCTTACCGGAACCGCTGAGCTCTCACCACTGACAACTGGCAGCGAACTCCTCCCTCCCGCAATCCCAATGCGTGGAGGCAAGAATATGAGCGACAACGGCATCTTTTCCGTCGAAAGAAAAATCGGCGAGCCCGTAGTCAAGTTTGAAACCGGCCGGCTGGCCAAGCTGGCCGACGGCGCGGTCCTGGCGTCGATCGGCGAGACCACCATCACCGTGGCGGCCACCGCCGCCGCCAGTGTCCGGGAAGGCACCGACTTCTTCCCTCTGACCGTCGACATCGAGGAGCGGATGTACGCGGCGGGCAAGATTCCCGGCGGCTTCTTCCGCCGTGAGGGCAAGGCCTCGGAGAAGGCGACGCTCACCGCCCGCCTGATCGACCGCCCGCTGCGCCCCTGCTTTCCCGACGGCTTCCGCAACGACGTACACGTCGTGGCAATCGTCAACGGCGTCGACATGGAGAACCCCTACGACATCCTGGCCATCAACTCCGCCTCGGCGGCGCTGATGCTCTCCGGCATCCCGTTCGAGGGGCCGGTCGGAGCGGTCCGCATCGCCCACCTGAACGGCGAGTGGGTGCACAACCCGACCTGGGACCAGGGCGAGGAGGCGACCTTCGAGATGGTCGTGGCCGGCCGGCGCAGCGCCGACGGCGGCGTCGACGTCCTGATGGTCGAGGCGGGCGCCACCGAGATCTCTCTCGAGCTGGTCGCCGAGGGGGCTCCCGAGATCACCGAGGCAGTCGTTGCCGACGGCCTGGAGGCCGCCAAGTCCTCCATCCTGGCCGCCATCGAGCTCCAGGAGGAGCTGGTCGGCCAGGCCGGCGCCAAAGAGCAGCGCAAGAAGTTCGTCATCGCCACCGAGGTCGAGGAGGACGTCTACGCCAAGGTCAAGGCGTCCGCCGAAGCCGACATCCTGAAGGCGATTGCCATCGCCGACAAGGAGGACCGTGAGCTGACGCTCGAGGAGATCGGCACCCGGGTAAAAGAGGAGCTGGCCGCCGAGTTCCCCGACCGGGCCGGAGAAGTCAAAGCCGGCATCCGCAAGCTGACCAAGACGCTGATCCGCTCCCGCATCGTGGACGACGGCGTGCGCATCGACGGCCGAGGGCTCACCGACATCCGGGAGATCTCGTGCGACGTCGGCCTGATCCCCCGGGTTCACGGAACGGGGCTGTTCAACCGGGGCCAGACCCAGGTGCTCTCCACCGTCACCCTGGGCATGTTGAAGATGGAGCAGCAGCTCGACGACCTGGGCATCCAGGAGTCCAAGCGCTACATGCACCACTACAACTTCCCGCCCTTCTCCACCGGGGAGACTGGATTCATGCGTGGTCCGAAGCGGCGTGAGATCGGGCACGGCGCCTTGGCGGAGCGGGCTCTGCTGCCGGTGATCCCGGACCCCGAGGCCTTCCCGTACGCCCTTCGGGTGGTCAGCGAGGTGATGAGCTCCAACGGCTCCACCTCGATGGCCAGTGTCTGCGCATCGACCCTGTGCCTGATGGACGCCGGCGTGCCGGTCCGGGCTCCCGTGGCCGGCATCGCCATGGGACTGATCAACGAGGGCGACAAGTTCGTCACCCTGACCGACATCCTGGGGGCCGAGGACGGCTACGGCGACATGGAC
>DATABX010000301.1:0-6295 GCA_036259335.1 Actinomycetota bacterium | reverse complement strand
GGCTCGGGTCCTTCGGCCCGAGCCGGCGGCATTTTTCGGGGGTTCAGGCGGAGGGCGGTTTCTTGGGAAAACAATTCGTTGTCTCGGTGCCCCACCAGCTTTCGCAACAGGAGGCGCTCTCGCGCATCAAGTCTCTTGTCGACGGGCTGAAGCGCCAGTACGGCAGCCAGGTGGGTCAGGTCAGCGAGAACTGGCACGACAACCAGTGCGACTTCAGCCTCAAGCTGAAGATGTTCAAGATCTCGGGATCGATACTGGTCGACGACTCCAAGGCTGAGATCCGCGGAACCATGCCGCCGGGCACCGGGCGGTTCGAGGGCAAGGCCAAGGCGCTGATCGAGGAGCAGGCCCGCAAGCTCCTCTCCTAGCCGGCCGTTCTAGCCCTCCTCCTCCATTCCCTTCGCCATCAGGTAGCCGCGGGCCCGTTCGGTAAGCGGATAGCGGTTCACCAGCTTCCAGAACGCCGGCGAGTGGTTGGCTTCCACCAGGTGCGCCAGCTCGTGAACCACCACGTAGTCGCGCACCCACCGGGGCATCTCGGCCAGCGCGGACGAAATGCGGATGGTCCGGTCGTGCGGCGAGCAGCTGCCGTAGCGGGAGTTCTGGTTGGTGACGTAGGTGAGGGAGCTCCACTTCAGCCGCCCGCCGAAGTACTGGCGGTTGAGCTCGGCCGCCCGCCGCTGCAGCTCGCCATCCGAGTTGAGCCGCTTCCTCAGGTTGCGGGCCTCGAACCGCCGGACCATGGTCTGGACCCACCGGTCCTCCTCGGCTCTCGACATCCGGGCCGGAAGGTAGACCACCAGTTTTCCGTCCGCCAGCCGGGCCGACACCGTGCGGTGGCGGCGCTCCGACCGGCGCACCTCAACCTCGGGAGCGAATTCCACCGAAGCGTCCTCTAGAGGCAGGACGGGCTGCTCGGCCGCGGCCATCGGCGGTTTTGAAGATTTCATGCCGCCGATTGTAGGTGGCGGGGGTGACAGCCGGACGGGGCTAGCTGGACTGCGGCACCCAGGCGGTGGTTACCGCTCCCCGGGCGGAGCTTCCAACAGTGCGGGCGTACTTCTCCAGCGCCCCGGTCGCGTAGCGGGGAGGCGGCGCCGTCCAGGCGGCCAAGCGGCGGCTGAGCTCTTCAGGCTCCACGATCAGGTCGATCTTGCGGTTGGGCACGTCGAGGACGATCTCGTCGCCCTCCTGCACCAGCGCAATCGGACCTCCGTCGGCCGCCTCGGGGGCGACGTGACCCACGGAAAAGCCGTGGGTGGCGCCCGAGAACCGGCCGTCGGTGATCAGTGCGACGTCCTTGCCCAGTCCGGCGCCGAAGATCGCTCCGGTGACCGCCAGCATCTCCCGCATCCCAGGGCCGCCCTTCGGCCCCTCGTAGCGGATGACCACGACGTCCCCGGTCCGGATCTGGCCGGTGACCACCGCCTCGAAGGCCTCGTCCTCGGAGTCGAAGACGCGAGCTGGGCCGCGGATGGCGTCGGCGCCCTCCAGGCCGGCCGCCTTGCAGACCGAGCCCTCCGGCGCCAGGGTGCCCTTGAGGATCACGGTGCCCCCGGTCGGGTGGACCGGCTTGGACATCGGGCGGATGACCTCGCCGTCGGGGTCGGGCGCGGCCTCGGCGTTCTCGGCGAGGGTCTTGCCGTTGGCCGTTAGGGCGTCGCCGTGAAGCAGGTCCGCCTCGAGCAGCTGGCGGATGACCACCTGCACGCCGCCCACCCGGTCCCAGTCGGCCATGATGAACCGGCCGGCCGGCCGGAGGTCGGCGATGTGGGGCACCCGGCGGGAGATGACGTCGAACTCGTCGATGTCCAGCTCGAGGCCCGCCTCGTGGGCGATTGCGAGCAGGTGCAGGACCGCGTTGGTCGAGCCCCCGGTGGCCATGACCACCGTGATTGCGTTCTCGATGGCGTTCTTGGTGACGATGTCCCGGGCGGTGATGCCCCGCCGCAGCTGCTCGACGACCGCCATTCCGCTCTGGAAGGCAAACTCCGCCCGCCGCTCGGTGATGGCCGGGGGCGAGGCGCTCCCCGGCAGCGAGAGGCCCATCGCCTCCACCGCAGCAGCCATCGTGTTGGCGGTGTAGTGGCCAGCGCAGGAGCCGGCGCCCGGGCAGGCGTTCGACTCCAGCTCGTGCAGGTCGGCGTCGGTCATCTTGCCCGCAGCGTGGGCCCCGACGCCCTCGAAGACGTCCTGGATGGTGACGTCCTTGCCCCGGAACCGGCCGGGCATGATCGTGCCGCCGTAGAGGAACACCGAGGGCAGGTTCAGCCGGACCGCCGCCATCACCATGCCGGGCAGGCTCTTGTCACAGCCGGCGATCGTCACGACGCCGTCCAGCCGCTCGGCGTGGACGACAAGCTCCACCGAGTCGGCGATCGCCTCCCGCGAGATCAGCGAGGCACGCATCCCCTCGGTCCCCATCGAGATGCCGTCGGAGACTGCGATGGTCGTGAACTCGAGTGGGTAGCCGCCGGCCTCGTGGACGCCGGCCTTCGAGCGGTCGGCCAGCTTGTCGAGGTGCAGGTTGCACGGGGTGACCTCGTTCCAGGAGGAGGCAACCGCAATGATCGGCTTCGAGAAGTCGTTGTCTCGCATGCCTACCGCCCGCAACATCGCCCGTGCCGGGGCACGCTTGGCGCCCTCGGTGACGTCGGAGCTGCGCGGCTTCAGATTGGGTTCGTCGCTCATGAAGGTCTCCTCGTAAAAGTTTCATTGAGCATAACAACGGGCGCGAAACCGAACCGCTGAGCCAGCGCGGCAGACGCTTCCGGGATCAGGTTGCGTCGCTCAAGCGGTCCACCAGCGCCAGGAAATCCTCGGCCTCCAGGCAGGCCCGGGTGGCGCCGACGCCGTCGAGGATGTCCAGTGCCGCGAAACGAGCGACGTTTTCCGCCGTCACCGTCCCGCCGTAGATCACCCGGGGGGTTGGAATGCCGGTGGCGACCATTCGTGCCTTGAGGTGCTCGACGACCTCGCAGACGTAGTCGACGTCGGCCGGCCGGTCGCCGCCCACCGCCCAGGTCGGCTCGTAGACCACCAGGATCCGGTGGCGGGCCGGGTCGAACCGGCGGAGGGCGGAAGCCAACCGGAGCTCGCTCTGGGAGGCGGCCGAATCGGTGCGCTCGTCCTCTCCGACGCATAGAACCGGCGTCAACCCGGCCGCTGCAGCAGCTTCGACCTTGGCGGCCACCTGCTCGTCGGTCTCCCCGGCTCTTCGGCGCTCGGTGTGACCTAGCATCACGTAGTCGGCGACCTCCCGAAGCATGGTCGGAGATATCTCACCGGTGTACGGGCCGCAGGATTCCCAGTGGCAGTTCTGTCCCCCCAGGCTGATGAGATCGGTGTCAAGGAAGGTACGGATCACCGGCAGGGCGAGGAACGGGGGAAAGATGATCGTCTCGGGCGGCCTCCGGCCGGAATCGGCCCTTTGCCGTAAGCCACGCTGAACCGCGGAGAAAAGCGCCACCGCCTCGACGGTCGTCGGGTACATCTTCCAGTTGGAGAGCAGGTACTTCACCAGGGTTCGGCTCAGACCTCAAACCGCCTCGGGCGTGACCCACCGCCGTTCGCGATTTGCCTGCTCGATGGCGTCGTAGACCGCCTGCACCCGGAGCCCTTCGTCGAGTGACGGATCGGGATCGGCGCCCTCCCGGATGGCGAGCCAGAAACGCCGGGCGACCTGCCTGAAGGCCTCCGACGAGCTGTTGCTGAGCGGGCCCTCGGCCTGAAGCTCCTCCCCCGCCCGGCCCCACCAGATCCGGTAGTCGGCGTCGAGCTTGACGGTCCCCTGGTCGCCGTAGATCTCCACCAGGTCGTGGCGGGAATGGCGGGCGGTGGACACCAGCGACACCGTTCCGATCCCACCGCCCTCGAACCGCAGGAGGATGCCGTAGGCGTCTTCGGCGGTGACCTCCCTAAACTCGTTTCCCTCCGCCATACGCTCCGCCACCCCGGTTTCCAGGACGGCAGCAACCGAGTACACCTTCGGAAAGATCTCCAGCAACAGGTCCAGGTCGTGCACCCCGTAGCCCTGCAGCCGGCCGCCGCCCAGCTTGGCGTCGTGTACCCAGGTGAACGGTCGGGACTCGGGGTGGGCGTGATCCGAGTGGACCAGAGAGATCGACGCCATCCGGGGCTTTCCCACCACCTGGCGGGCGAGCTCTATCAGCCGGCTTCGGGTCTGCTTCATTCGAAGCGAGTAGTTCACCGCTCCGACCACCCCGGCGTTTTTCACCGCGGCAGCGATCTGGCGGGCGCTGTCCAGGTTCTCCGCCACCGGCTTCTCACACAACAGGTGCAGGCGGCGTCCGGTCACCGCCTTCGCCATCGGCAGGTGAGTAACCACCGGCGTGGCAATGTGCACCGCCTCCAGGCCCGGAACGGCAAGCAACTCGTCGAAGTCCGATGTGCCAAGCTCCAGGCCGTACTCGTTGGCCAGCTTGGCAGCCTTCTCCGGGGTGCGCGACCAGCACGCCACCGGCTGGAACTCCTCCATCTCCCGGTACACCGGCAGCGCCACCTTCCGGCCATAGCCGCTGCCTGCTATTGCAATCTTGACGGGCGCTGGTTTCACGGACGAGTTATTTCCTCAGTTGGCGCCGGTCCAATCCTGAATCCCGGCTTGCCGCCCGGGGAGGTTAACCGGCCGCAGGTTTGCGAAACAAGGCAGGCCGGGGATGAAGTTGATCTCACCCCCTATCAGGAGACATTGAACCCATTTTCACGATCGGTGTCGAAGAAGAGTTCCATCTGGTCGACCCGCAGACGCGGGAGATCGCTCCGGTGTCCGACCGGGTTCTGTCACACACCGACGAGGACCACCTCGAACCGGAGCTGCAGCGGTCGCAGGTGGAGATCGGTTCGGCAGTGTGCGAGAGCCTGGATGAGGTCCGCCGCGACGTCGTCCGCCTCCGCCGGGCGGCCGCGGCGGCCGCTGAGAAGTCGGGACAACGGATCGCCGCCACCGGCACCCACCCGTTCTCCGACTGGCGCCGGACCGAGGTCTTCGACAAGGAGGCCTACCTCCGGCTGGAGGAGGACTACCAGCAGCTGACCCGCGAGCAGGTGCTGTGCGGCTGCCACGTTCACGTCGGTTTCGACGACAAGGAGGACGCGATCCAGGTGATGAACGCGGTCCGGCCCTGGCTGCCGGCGCTCCTTGCCATCTCGGCCAACTCGCCGTTTTGGATGGGTGAGTCCACCGGCTACCACAGTTTTCGGAACCGGATGTGGCAGCGGTGGCCGACCGCCGGAGTGCCGGGGACCTTTCGCGACCGGGCCGAGTACGACGGCCTCGTGGACACGCTCCTCGAGACCGGCAGCATCGACAGCCCGGCACGGATCTACTGGGACATCCGCCCCTCCAGGCGGTTCGACACGCTGGAGTTCCGGGTGGCCGACGTGTGCATGAGCGTCGACGACGCCGTGCTGGTGGCTTCGTTGTCCCGGGCGTTGAGCCAGACCTGTCACGACCGGATCACCGCCGGGGAGGTGCCCACTCCGGTACGCGACGAGTTGATCTACTCCGCTATGTGGCGCGCCGCCCGCCACGGCGAGACCGGCGAGCTCATCGACGTAGCGGCGAGGAAGGCGATGCCGGCCTACGAGTTGATCACGTCGCTCCTTCAGTTCGTCCGTCCTGCTCTGGAGAGCCGCGGCGAGTGGGAGGAAATCCGGCGGCTGATCGCCCAGCTGAGGTCCCGCGGCACCGGCGCCTCACGCCAGCTCGCCGAGTTCAAAAGAACCGGCCGTATGGAGGACGTGGTGGACCTCATCCTGGCGGAAACCGCAGCGGCCTGACATCTGCCGTTTGGCTTGACACTCCCCTACCCGTCGGGCACACTTGCCTTTAAGGCAACGAACAGGAGTCTGTCAGTGACGCGCTACGAATCGGACCAGATCCAAGAAAGGAGCCCCCAGGGGCAGCTGGGCCTTCTTCTCGTATCGCGGTAGCGCGCGCCTGCAGTTCCGGCGAGCGCTACGAAACCTCTCTGACGAGAGGTTTTTTGTTTCCCGGACAACTGCAGACTCCCACTACTTCGAGCCGACGAGCCGACCCGGCCTAAGAAATCCGCCGTTTCGCTGCGACCCACTGCTGTAAAAGAGCCATGAGGAGAGGACTAGGACTATGAGCGAGGTCACTGGGGCAAAGGCCCTTTTCCTTGCGCTCGAAGCGGTTGGGGTCGAGCACATCTTCGGTATACCCGGCGGAGCGATCCTGCCCGCCTACGATCCGCTGATCGACTCGTCGATCAAGCACATTCTCTGCCGCCACGAGCAGGGTGCCGCCCAC
>DATABX010000300.1:0-18669 GCA_036259335.1 Actinomycetota bacterium | reverse complement strand
GGCCGGCCGGCTCTCCCGCCGGCCGGCCCCGGTCTGCCGGCGGCCCCGGCCGCAAGGCGCCACCCCGGCAGCCCCCCGTCTCGCCCAAGGCGCCGGCTGCCCGCCGTTCCTCTCCCTCCGCGGGCGCCGGCCTGCCCCGGCGCGACGAGCTGCGGGACGGGGTTCGCGTCCAGAAGGTCCTTTCGGAGGCCGGCATCGCGTCCCGGCGGGCCGCCGAGGAGTTGATCCGCCAGGGTCGGGTGCTGATCAACGGCCGGCCGGCGGAGCTCGGCCAGCGGATCCAGGCGTCCCAGGACCGGGTGGAGGTAGACGGGCAGCGGGTGCAGATCGACCTGGACAAGAAGTACCTGCTGCTCAACAAGCCGGAAGGAGTGATCACGACCTCGAAGGACCCCGAGGGCCGGACCACCGTGCTGGACATCATCGGCGTGCAGGAACGAGTCTTCCCGGTCGGCCGGTTGGATATCGCCACCGAGGGGCTGCTGTTGTTGACCAACGACGGCGAGCTCACCCACCGCCTGACCCACCCCTCTTTCGAGGTGACCAAGACCTACGTCGCCGAGGTGGCGGGGCTGGTCGGCAGGGGGTTGATCCGCAAGCTGACCGAGAGCGGGGTCGACCTGGGCGACCCCGAGCCTTTCATCGCCGACGACGTGCGGGTGCTCGGCTCCCGCAAGGGCCCGGCCGGCAACCGGACGGTGATCGAGCTCGATGTCCACGAGGGACCCAAACACCTGGTCCGCCGGCTGCTGGAAGCGGTGGACCGGCCGGTGATCCGGCTGGTGCGCACCGGGATGGGCCCGCTGAAGCTCGGCCGGCTGAGCTCCGGGACCTACCGGCACCTCACGCAGGCCGAGGTGGACGCGCTGTATCGTGAAGTGGGCCTCTGACCGGAGGCCGATCCGGGAGGAGCCAACTTTTGACGTCGAGGGTTAGGGGTTTGCGCGGGGCGACAACGATCGCGGCCGACACCTCGGACGAGGTTCTGGAGGCCACCGCCGAGCTGCTGAAAGAGATGATGGATCGAAACGGGGTCGCCCGGGACGACCTGGTGTCGATCATCTTCACCGCCACGCCGGACATCACCTCCGAGTTCCCGGCCGCCGCAGCCCGCTCGATCGGCATCTCGGACATCCCGCTGCTGTGCGCCTGCGAGATCGACGTCAAGGGCGCCATCCCCCGGGTCATCCGGATCCTGATGCATGTTTATTCGGAAAGAGGTCTATCCGACCTCCGGCACGTGTACCTCCGGGACGCTCAGCCGCTTCGCACCGATCTCCCCCGGTAGGTCCGAAATGAACGAACGCAACGGGAAGGTCCACACCCTCGCCATCGCCGGCCTCGGCCTGATGGGCGGCTCGCTCGGCATGGCGGCGGTCGAGCGCGGCCTGGCCGAGCGGGTGGTCGGGTTCGACCGGGACCCGCGGTCGGTCGCCCGGGCCCTGGAGCGCAAGGCGATCACCGAGGCTGCGGGCACGCTGCAGCAAGCCGTCGAGTCGGCCGACCTTCTGGTGCTCGCAACCCCGGTCCGCACGATCGCCGGGGTCTTCGGCGAAGCCGCCCCGTTCCTGCCGCCCGGATGTGTGGTCACCGACGTGGGGAGCACCAAGTCGGGGGTCGTCGAAGCGGCCACCGGGCTGGCGCCCTCGGGGGTCCACTTCATCGGCGGCCACCCCATGGCCGGATCCGAGAAGAACGGGATCGAGGCGGCGGATCCCGACCTGTACGAAGGCTGCCTGTGGATCCTGACCCCGACCGAGTCCACCTCGACGGAGGCCTACGGCTCGCTCATGCGTTTCCTGACCGGACTGGGTGCCCGGGTGCTCTCGCTCGACCCCTCGCGCCACGACGAAGCCCTGGCGCTGACCAGCCACCTGCCGCAGCTGCTCTCCAGCACCCTGATGGGATTCGCCGCCGACGTCGCTCGCACCGGCGAGGGCCTTCCTCTTCTCACCGCCGGCGGGTTCCGGGACATGACCCGCATTGCCGGCAGCTCCCCCGACCTGTGGGTGGATATCGTCCAGGAGAACCAGCAGGCGCTGGTCGAGCTGATCCGGCGTTTCCTGGGCGCGCTCGGCGAGGCCGCCGACGCGCTGGCCCAGGGCGACTGGCACCGGCTGCGCAGCATGCTGGCCGAGGCCCAAAAGGCGCGCCACGACCTTCCCGGCAAGCCGGGACTGGAGCCGTCGGAGCTGGTGGAGGTCCTGATACCGGTCCCCGACCGCCCGGGGGTGCTGGCCGAGGTGACGACGACCGTCGGGGAGGCCGGCGTGAACATCGAGGACCTGAACATCGTGCACTCCGCCGAGGGAGGCCGCGGGGTGATCCACCTCGCGGTCAGCGGCCAGGCCAACGCCCGTACCGCCGCCGCAGCCCTGCACAAAAAGGGCTACCTGACCGAGCTCGAGTAGGTCCCGGTGGAGGAGACCTTTCCCCCGGTTGTGCGGCTCTCCGGCACCGTCGAGGTGCCCGCGGACAAGTCGATCGCCCACCGGGCCCTGATGTTCGCGGCGATGGCCGGCGGCACGAGCCGGATCTCCGGGCGGATCTCGGGCGAGGACGTCGCCTCGACCCGACGGTGCATGGAGACGCTCGGGGCGCAGTTCACCCAGGAGGGGCCGACCGCCCTGGTGGTGCGGGGCACCGGCTGGCGGGTGCCCGGCTCCGCCGATCTGTGGTGCGGCAACTCCGGAACCACCATGCGGGTGCTCTCCGGGGCGCTTGCCGGACGGCCCGGCGTTTACGTCCTGTCCGGGGACCCCTCGCTGTCGCGCCGTCCGATGCGCCGGGTGGCCGAGCCTCTGCGCCAGATGGGTGCGGTGGTTGAGACCGACCGCCTGGGACGTCCGCCTCTAACGGTCCGCGGCGGCGTCCTACGCCCGATCACCTACAGCCCCCCGGTCGCCAGCGCCCAGGTGAAGTCGGCGGTGCTGCTCGCCGGCCTGCAGGCAGACGGCACCACCACCGTGCGGGAGCCTGCTCCCTCCCGCGACCACACCGAGCGCCTGCTGAAGTGGCTGGGGTGCGGCGTCAAGACGGGGGAGGGAAGGGTGAGCATCACCGGAGGCGACCAGCTGTTCCAGCTGGACGGCTTCCAGATCGCGGTCCCGGGCGATCTCTCCTCGGCCGCCTTCTGGCTGGTCGCAGCGATTCTTGCGCCCGCCGGGGAGGTGGAGCTGCGAGGGGTCGGGCTCAATCCCGGGCGGACCGGCATACTGGAGGTGCTGAAAGCCATGGGCGCCGATCTGCAGGTGTCCCGGGCCGGCGAGGAGCCCGAACCGGCCGGCAGTGTGGTCGCCCGTCCCTCGCTGCTGCGGGCAACCGAGATCGAAGGACCGATGATTCCCAGAACCGTGGACGAGCTGCCGCTGCTGGCACTTGCAGCCACCCAGGCCGAGGGGGTCACCGTCATCCGGGACGCCGCCGACCTGCGGGTCAAGGAGACCGACCGGATCGCGGTGCTGGCGCGGGGCCTGAGAGCCCTCGGCGCCAGTGTCGAGGACCGGCCGGACGGCATGGTGATCGAGGGCCCGACACCGCTGGGGGGAGGGGTGGTCGACGCCGAGGGCGACCACCGCATGGCGATGACCTTTGCCGTGGCCGGGCTCGTCGCCGGCGGCCCCGTGACGGTCCGGGGGTGGGAAGCGGCAGCGGTGTCCTACCCCGGGTTCGCCGAGGAGTTGAGAAGGGTTTGCCGATGATCATCGCAGTGGACGGTCCCGCCGGATCGGGAAAGAGCACAATCGCGGCCGCTCTCGCCGAGCGGCTTGCCGTCAGCCACGTCGACACCGGCGCCATGTACCGGGCGCTGGCGCTGAAGGTGCTGCGCAACGCCCTGTCCCCGGGAAGTGAGGCCGACGTGACGTCGATGCTTGCGGGCACCGAGATCGAAGTGGGCAACGGGGGCGTGCTCCTGGACGGCGAGGAGGTCTCCGGCTCCATCCGGAGCCCCGAGGTCACCGCGGCCTCTTCCCGGGTGGCCGAACACCAGCCGGTCCGCACCTGGATGGTCGACCGGCAGCGCCGAGTCGTCCACGCCGCTCCGGGCGGCGCGGTGGTGGAGGGCCGGGACATCGGGACGGTCGTCCTGCCGGACGCCGACCTCAAGGTCTACCTCACGGCGTCCGAGGAGCAGCGGGCCCGCCGCCGCTCGCTGCAGAGGGGGGCCACCGAGGACGAGGCGCGCCGGGAGGTGAGCAGCCGCGACGCCCGGGACACCGCCCGGGAGCACTCGCCGCTCCGGCCGGCGGACGACGCGGTGGTGATCGACACCACCGCTCTCACGATTCCCGAGGTGGTCGACGCGGTGCTGAGCGCCATGAACGAGAGGACGACGCTGTGACCGAACCCAACCTGCCCCGCGTAGCCGTGGTCGGCCGCCCCAACGTCGGCAAGTCGACGCTCGTCAACCGGCTGGCCGGGCGCATGGACTCGATCACCGGGCCGACGCCCGGCCTGACCCGCGACCGGCTGAGCGTGGAGGCCGAGTGGCGGGGCCGCCGCTTCCTGCTGAACGACACGGGAGGGCTGATCGAGGAAGCGCTCGGCGCGGACTCCGAGGCCACCATCACCGGCAAGGTGGCCGCGGCGGCGCTCGCGGCTGTCGAGTCGGCCGACCTGGTGCTGTTCGTGGTCGACGGCAAGGCCGGGGTCACGTCGGACGAGCTGGCTTTGGTCAAGCGGCTGCGCAGGCTCGAGGCGCCGCTGATCCTGGTTGCCAACAAGGTGGAGAACCGCAACGAGGAGATCCAGACCGCCGACCTGTGGAGCCTGGGCCTCGGCGAGCCGATCCCCGTGTCCGCCACCCACGGCCGCAACACCGGCGACCTCCTCGACCGGGTCTACGAGCTGCTGCCCGACCCGGCCGACATCGAGGAGGCGGAGGAGATCGCCTGCATCGCGATCGTCGGCCGCCCCAACGTAGGAAAGTCGGCGCTGTTCAACCGGCTGATCGGCGAGGAGCGCAGTATCGTCCACGACGAGCCGGGCACCACCCGGGACTCGGTGGACAGCCTGTTCGAGGTGAACGGCAAGCGGTACCGCTTCGTCGACACGGCCGGCATCCGCCGGCGGGCCAAGACCCAGGACGTGGAGATCTACAGCGCCAGCCGCACCCGGCAGGCCATCGACCGCGCAGACGTGGCGATCCTGGTGATCGACGCCGGCGAGGGCGCCACCGCCCAGGACCAGCGGATCGCTCGCCAGGTGGCGGACGCCGGGGTGGGTTGTGTGATCGCCCTGAACAAGTGGGACCTGATCGACGACCCCGACCTGGCGAAGATCACCGAGCGCACGGTGGCCGACCGCCTGCAGTTCGTCGACTACGCCACGCTGATCCGGACATCGGCTCTCACCCGGCGGGGAGTGGGCAAGATCTTCCCCCGCATCGACGAGGTGCTGGACGCCCGTCAGCGCCGGGTGTCCACCTCGGTGCTGAACGACCTGATCCACGAGGCGCAGCAGAAGACGCCGCCCCCGAGCGTCGGCGGGCACCACACCAAGGTGCTCTACGCCACCCAGGCGGAGACCGCTCCACCGACCTTCGTGCTGTTCACGAACGGCGAGCTGGCCGTCTCCTGGGAGCGGTTTCTCGAGCGCCGGATCCGCGAGGAGTTCGACTTCACCGGCAACCCGATACGGCTGGTGGTTCGGGAGCGGGTACGGCAGGAACGCTCCCGGTAGACGGGTTGCTTGCACTACAATCGAAGCTTCGGGACGTAGCGTAGTTTGGTAGCGCATCCGGCTGGGGGCCGGAAGGTCGTCGGTTCAAATCCGGCCGTCCCGACTGATCGTCTCGTCGACGCAATCCAGGTTTGATTCTGCGCTCACCGGTGAAAACAAAAGATAGGGCGCGGTGCGAGAATAGCGCTGTTATCCGACGGATCCGCACCCTAGGAGGGGCTAATGGCTGACGAAGAAGCAGAGAAGAAGGGCACCAAGCCGATGGTCGAGACCATCATGGACGTCGAGGGAACCAAGAAGATCGGCCCGCCGCCGGACCGCAAGAAGGCAGCCGACCACATCCTCAAGTCCTACGCCGACAGCCCCGAGACCCGCGACCCGCGGATCATGCAGAACTTCGAGAACAGCAGGAACGAGGAGCCGAAGTCCATCGGGGAGCGGATCGAAGGTAACTAGCCAGAACCGCATCCAGGCCCCACCGAGTATTTGAGCGAACGCGAAACCAGGGGCGCCTCCGGCGCCCTGGTTTACGTCGCGCTTGGGGCGTCGGACGTCGTGGGCGAGGGTGCCGACGACCCGGCGACCGAAGCGTGGCCTCTCGTCCTTCACTCCAAGCTGCCGGGCGGCACCGTCCTTCACCGACTGGGTGTCTCCGGCAGCACCGCCGAGGAGGCGATAAGCGAGCAGGTCCCGGCCGCCGAAGCAGCCGGCCCCGACCTGGTCACGATCTGGCTGGCGGTCAACGACTACCGCAACCAGGTTCCGCTCGAGGAGTACCGCAAGCACCTGGACGAGATCGTGCGCCGGATGACGGCAACCGGCGCCCAGGTGTTCGTGGCCAACCTGCCGGACCTGCGCGGCATTCCCGAGCTGGCACAGGGCCAGAATCCGTCCCGGCTGGCGGCCGTCTCCTCCGAGTGGAACGCCACGATCGCAGAGGTCGTCCTCTCCAACGGCGCCCACCTGGTCGACCTCCTGGCAGCCTCCGAGGGGATGGACGAGGACATGGACGTCCTGATCTGCGAGGACCGTTTCCACCCCTCTACCCTCGGCCACATCGCGCTGGCCGAGATCTTTTTCCACCACATCGAATCGGCTTTGTAACCGCTCACCACGACCTGCGGGCAATACAATGCCAGTGGACCGGTGAGGTTTCCCGGTCGGGTGTTGATTGGAGGGAGGCCCCGGTGAGCTCAGTTCCAGAAGAGGTCGTCCTCCACAAGGTCTGGACCGTTCCCAACCTCATCAGCTTCACCCGCATGCTGCTCATCCCGGTCTTTGCCTGGGCCTTTTTGACCGGCGGGAAGGACGCGGCGGCGCTGGTGCTTCTCGTGGTCATCGGAACCACGGACTGGGTCGACGGCTTCGTCGCCCGCAAGACGGGCCAGGTAAGCAAGCTGGGCAAGCTGCTCGACCCGGTGGCCGACCGGTTGGCGATCATCGTCGTCCTGCTGGCCCTGGTCTTCCGCGGGGTGGTGGCCGTGCCTCTGGCGGCCGTCCTGCTGGTCCGGGACCTGATCGTCTCGGTGCTTTTCCCCATCCTCGAGGCAAAGGGTGTCCCTAGGCTGCCGGTGAACCGCACCGGTAAGTGGGCTACCGCATTCATCTTTACCGGGATGGCGTTTGCAGCCGCCAGCGTGCTGGAGCCGGTCGAGGACTTCGCAAGCTCGGTGTCGTTTGCGCTCCTGGTCGTCGGCGCCGTCCTGTACTGGCTCGCCGGAGCGCTCTACCTGAGGGCGCTGCGCCGGCTGGCCGCCGCGGGGCTGGTCTCTTGACCGCTCCTGCGACCCCGGCTCCCGACTCCCCGAGGGCGCCGGTAGGCCGGCGGCGGGCGGCGTTTGCCGGGGTGCTGACGGTCATGGTGCTCGGCGGCTGGCTGGGCGCGTCGGCGGTCGCCAGCGCGGGCCAGGTCGTGAGCGGAACGGTGGTCGGCGGGGTGCCCGTGGAGGGGCTGGAGGCGCAGCAGCTGATGAACCGCCTGGCCCCGGCCGCCCGGGCGCTGGACCGCCGTCCCCTGACTCTGTTCGTGGGCGACCGGGAGTGGGTTCGCTCCCCGGAGGCTCTCGGTATCTCGGTTGACCTCCGGGCGAGCGCCCGGCGGGCGCTGATGGCGGGCCGGAGCAGCTCGTTCTCCTGGATGATGCGCTCGCTAGGCAGCGGCCGGCAGGCCCTCGAGTGGGTGCCCCGGGTCGACCAGGCCCGGCTGGAGCGGTCCATCGAGGAGTTGGCGGCGCTGGTGAAGCTGGAGGCATCCAACGGCGACTTCTCGGTCGAGGGCGCCAAGGTCAACGTCACCCCGCCCAGCAAGGGGTACGCGCTGCTTCCGAAGCCGGCCCGCACCGCCCTGGTCCGGGCCGCACTCCACCCCACGCCGGCCGACCGGGTCGAGCTGCCGGTTAGGGTCACCGATCCCAAGATCACGACCCGCCACCAGGAGCGCGTGAAGACTCAGGCCGAGAACATCCTCAAAGCCCCCATCGACTTCGTGTTCGAGGGTCGCCCGTTCCAGGTGGCCGCCGACCGCATCGCACCGGCGCTCAAGTTCAAGGTCGTCGAGTCAGCCAACAGCCAGCTCGTCCTGGAAGCTGACCCCGCGATCCTGAAGGAGAAGGTTGCCGCAGCCGCTCCCTTCGTCAACCGGGCGCCGAAGGACGCAACGTTCTCGGTCGCTGGCGACAAGGTGACACTGCACCCGAGCGAGAATGGGACCACCATCGACACCTCGGCCGCCGCCCGGGCGCTGGTGGCGCTCGGTTCCGGCGAGCGCAAGCCGATCACCCTCCCCGCGGTCGTGCAACCTCCCGCCCTCAGCACCGACGCCGCCTCGAAGCTGGGCATCAAGCAACGAATATCCGCCTTCACGACCACCTTCGACGCCCGCAACGCCCCCCGGGTGGGCAACATCGACCGGATGGCGTCGGCCATCGACGGCACGGTCCTGAAGCCCGGCGAGATCTTCTCCCTGAACGAGTCGACCGGCGCGAGAACCGTCTCGAACGGTTACCAGGAGGCCGGGGTCCTGGTCGACGGGGAACTGGTGCCCGGCATCGGCGGCGGGGTGTGCCAGGTAGCGACGACCTTGTTCAACGCCGTGTTCTCCGCCGGGCTCGACGTCGTCGAGCGGAGCAACCACAGCCTGTTCGTCTCCAAGTACCCGACCGGCAAGGACGCGATGGTCAACTACGGCGTCCAGGACCTGCGCTTCAAGAACGACAGCGAGTACGGGCTGCTGCTCCGGGCGGTGGTCTCCTCGAAGGAGCTTACGGTGAGCATCTACTCGTCGCCCCTCGGCCGTACGGTGACCGAGACGACCTCACCGCAGACCAACCCGAGGGCGCCGGTGGTCAAGTACCTCGACGACCCGACGCTGCCCACCGGCACCGAACAGGTGACCGCCGAGGGCATCCCCGGGTTCGACGTGACGGTGACCCGCAAGGTCACCGCAGGCGGGAAGGTGTTGCATTCTGATAACTTCGTCTCGAAGTACCGTCCTTGGAAACGAGTCATCAAAAGGGGGACGGGCCCTGCCGTAGCTCCGGCACCGGCGCCTGCAGCACCGGCGCCGCCCGCAGCACAGCCGGAACCGAGCCCAGCGCCGTCCGCATCGCCGTCCGGTCCCGGGACTTAAACGTTAAGGGCAGCGGCCCGAAGGCTGGTCGTCGCCGCCCGGCAGCAGTTACGACTTTGTAAGCAAGGGCTGCGGTCCGGCCTTGAGGCTGTAGTCCGCCCGCAGCAGCCACGACTTTGTAAGCAAGGGCTGCGGTCCGGCCTTGAGGCTGTACTCCGCCCGCAGCAGCCACGACTTTGTAAGCAAGGGCTGCGGCCCGGCGGTAAAGCTGTGCTCCGCCCGGCAGCAGCCACGACTTTGTAAGATGGGAGAACCTAATGTCCACAGTCCCGCAAGACCTGCGCTACACCCGCGAGCACGAGTGGGCTCGCCTGGAGGTTGACGGACGACTCACCGTGGGAGTGACCGACTTCGCCCAGGAGCAGCTGGGCGACGTGGTCTTCCTGGACCTGCCGGATGTCGACGAGCAGGTGGAGGGGGGTGAGCCACTCGGCGAGGTCGAGTCGACCAAGTCGGTGTCCGACCTCTACTCGCCCGTGACCGGGAGGGTTTCCGAGATCAATGCCGAGTGCAAGGACAACCCGGCCGCGGTCAACCAGGACCCCTACGGGGAGGGCTGGCTGCTGGTGATCGACCCGTCCGACCCCGCCGAGTTCGACGGCCTTCTGTCGCCCGAGGAGTACGAGCGGTTCCTGGAGGAAGAGGCCGGCGAAGGGGAAGAGGGGTAGACAACCGCGGCTTCCTGCTTCTCCGAGGTCCCCACGCCGGCGGTGCGGAGAACCTGAGAATCGACGCCGCGCTGCTCGACCACGCGGTCGAGCTCGGCCTGCGCCGCCCGATCCTGCGGCTCTACGGCTGGCGGAGCGCCGCCCTCTCCGTGGGACTTCACCAGCACCTGAGCGACGAGCTGTTGGAACGGTGCGCCCAGGAGGGGGTCGAGGTGGTCCGGCGCCCCACGGGTGGATCGGCCGTCCTGCACGATACCGATCTCACCTACGCGGTGGTCGCTCCGTCCGGCAACCGAGGCGTCCTCGAGGCGTACCGCTGGGTGGCCGGCTGCTTGATCGAGGGGTTGGGGCGCCTGGGCATCGACGCCCGGGTGGGCGGGCCCGGCGGGACAAACCCCGGCGCCGCGGGGCTGGACTCGCAGGCGGCCTGCTTTGCCGTCACCGCCGGCGCAGACCTCCAGGTGGGGACGGCAAAGATCTGTGGAAGCGCCCAGGTTCGCCGGAGGGGCTGGTTCCTGCAGCACGGCTCGATTCCGCTGGCCGACAATCGGCAGGTCACCCGGCGCCTGGTGCGCCATCCGGGCCCGAACAACTCGACCTGCATTACCAAGCTCCGTCCGGGTACAACGTGGGAGAAGCTCGCCGCGTGCCTCGTCGAGGGGTTCGAATCCCAGTGGGGGACAAGCGCGGAGTTCGAGCTGGACGACATGAAACGCTGGGCCCGAGTGGGTGGGGACTAATATCCCCCCTAAGCTTGCCTAACCCTCTAGTATTGCTTTAGATTTAGGGCGGAGGAGGACAACATGTACTGTCACAACTGCGGAACCCGCAACCCCACCGGAGCCAACTTCTGCGGCGCTTGCGGGAACACGCTGCAGCCGGCCACCGACTCCGCCGAGACCACCATCTCGTTTATGCCCGAATCGGGAACATACGAGACCGAGGAGGTGAGTTTTCCCACCGAGGAGATAGAGGAAGGCAAGGCAGTCCTGGTTGTAAAGAAGGGGCCGGAGGCGGGGACCAACTTCTTCCTGGAGAAGGACGTGGTGACCTGCGGAAGAGATGCCGGCAGCGACATCTTCCTGGACGATGTGACGGTGTCCCGCCGGCACGCCGAGATCCGCCGGGAGAACAACTCGTTCGTGATCGTGGACTCCGACAGCCTCAACGGGACGTTCGTCAACCGGAACCGGGTCGACCGGGCGCCTCTGCGCAACGGCGACGAAATCCAGATCGGCAAGTTCAAGCTCGTGATCTTCACCGAAGGGCCGGTCGATAGGTGAAGGCTGAGCGTAGCTACCGCAACTACATGACCATCGGAGACGTCATCAAGACGCTGGCCGAAGAGTTCCCCGACGTGACCCTGTCCAAGGTTCGCTTCCTGGAGGCGGAAGGCCTGATCGAACCCGAGCGCACGCCCTCCGGTTACCGGCGTTTTTACCAGGAGGACCTGGCCAAGCTGCGCTACATCCTGCGACTCCAGCGAGACCACTTCGTCCCCCTCAAGGTCATCCGCAAGCGGCTCGAGCATTTCGACCCTTCCGAGACCCCGGAGAACGAGGAGCCGGAGGTTCCTCAGCCGCCCCCGATCCGCGCCGCCAAGGACGAGAACGAGCTCGAGGCGCTGGAGGGGGGGCTCAGCCTCAGCATGACGGACTTCCTGAACGCCACGGGCCTGTCGGAGGACGAGGTAAAAGAGCTGGAGGATTACGGGCTCGTCCACGCCCACGCCCTTCCCAGCGGGGGCAGCTTCTTCGACGAGGACGACCTGCTGGTCGCCAAGCTGGCCAAGGACTTCGCGAAGTTCGGCATCTACGCCCGGCACCTGCGGATGTACAAGAACTTCGCCGAGAAGGAGGCCGGCCTGTTCGAGCAGGTGGTGATCCCGCTCTCGAGGGCAGGCGGCGACGGCAAGAAGGGGGTCAGCCAGTCGCTCAACGACCTCGCAAGGCTCTCCCGGAGGTTGAAGCAGGTAATGCTCAGGTCGAGGCTGAGAGAGTACCTGCAGGGTTGACGCCCCCCTAGTGCCGCGCCGCTGAAATTGCGCAAGCTCCTGGTTGTTTGGCTGACCGTGGTCGGCCTCGTCCTCAGCCCGGGTTCCGGTGTCCTCGAGCGGCCGGCGCTGGCCCAGGCCCCCGCTGCTCCGTCGGCGTTGAACGTCATCCCGACCTCCCGGCCGGCGCCGGCTATCGGGGCGGCCGCCGGGATCCTTCTCGACGCCTCCGACGGCTCGATCCTGTGGGAGAAGAACTCCCGGGTCCGCCGGGCGATCGCGAGCACCACCAAGATTCTCACCGCCCTGGTGGCGCTGGAGAACGCAGAGCCGGACGAGATCGTGACCGCGTCGGCCCGGGCCGAGGCGGTCGGCGCCGACGACCCCCTGGTCACCGAGCTCGAGCTGGTCCAGGGCGAGAGGATGACGGTAGAGAACCTGCTCTACGGGCTCCTTCTCCCCTCGGGGAGCGACGCCGCGGTGGCCCTGGCCGAGCACGTGGGAGGCAGCGTCGAAGGCTTCGCCCGGCTGATGAACGAGCGAGCGCGGGAGGCCGGCGCGACCGACAGCAACTTCACCAACGCCGACGGCCTGGACGACCCGAACGCTCACTCGACGGCCTACGATCTGGCCCAGATCACCCGGGCGGCGATGGCCAACGCCGAGTTCCGCAAGGTAGTCGCCACGCCCAGGTACCAGATTCCCCGCACCGGGCCGGGTTTGAGGGAGCTGGTCAACCGCAACGAGCTGCTCGGCCGGGTCAACGGGGCGAACGGCGTAAAGACCGGTAACACCCGAAATGCGGGCAGGACGCTGGTGTCGTCGGCTCTTCGCCAGGGCGAGGAGCGGATCGCGGTCGTACTGGGTAGCACCGACCCGTTCGGCGAGTCGGCGGCACTGCTCAACTTCGGCTTTGCCGCCTTTCGCCGGTTCCAGGTGGTTTCGCCGGACCGACCGTGGGGACAGGTAACCTACGGCGACGGGACCAGTGTCCGGCTGGTAGCCGCGAAGGAGGTCAACGTGCTGCTCGGAGAGTCCGCCAGGGAGCCCTCGATGCGCTACCGCCCGGCGGAGGGCGACCTGGTGGTCGACGTCCCCGGCGAGCTGGTGATCCCTCTGCAGATGACCTGCCCGGGGGAGGGCGAGTGCGGCCCCCCGGAGCGGCGCCGGAGCCCGGTCGCGGCGCTGATCTCGCTGTTTGCGCCGCTGCTGGTGGCGCTGAAGTGAGCGCCGGGAGCGCCCGGAGGTGAGCCTGGCCCAGATCCGCTACTCGGCGGAGCAGATCCGCGACAAGGTCACAGAGCTCGGGGAGCAGGTGAGCCGGGACCTCGACGGCGAGCGGCCGGTACTCGTCGCGGTTCTCAAGGGGTCGCTCATCTTCATGGCCGATCTTTCGCGGAAGCTCGAGATGCCGGCCGACATCGACTTCATGATCGTCTCGCAGTTCGAGGGCGGTTCGTCCCGCTCCGGGGTGGTCCGCATCATCAAGGACCTCGACATCCCGATCCAGGACCGGCACGTGGTGGTGGTGGAGACCATCGTCGACACCGGCCTCACCTTGTCATTTCTGCTCCGAACGCTGCAGACCCGAGGGCCCAGGTCCATCAAGGTCTGTACCCTCATCGACAAGCCGGTGCGCCGGATCGCCCAGCCGTCCATCGACTACGTCGGGTTCCAGACCACCGAGTATCTGGTGGGGTACGGGCTCGACTTTAGGCGCCGCTACCGCAACCTTCCGTACCTGGTGGGGGTCCGGGACGTCCCGGCGCTGGCCGAAAAACCGGACGCGTTGTGGGGAATACTCGAGCCCGCGGGCGAGGTGGGTAATTGAACTTTGGCCTATGCTACGCTGACTTCAAGGCAAGGTGGGGGGTATTTTGATCGAGCTCAACCTCGTTGGTGTTCGGGTCGAACTTCCGACCAATCAACCGATCGTGCTGCTCAAAGAGCGCGACGGTGAACGCTACCTTCCCATCTGGATCGGCGCCGTGGAGGCGACCGCCATCGCCTTTGCGCTCCAGGGTGTCCAGACCCAGCGGCCCATGACCCACGACCTGCTGAAGAGCATCCTCGAGGAGGTCGGCGTCAGCGTGGACATGATCTCCATCGTGGAGCTCCGAGAGGGGACGTTCTACTCATCCATCCGCCTCAGCCGCAACGGCAGCACCTACGAGATCTCCAGCCGGCCATCCGACGCCATCGCTCTGGCGGTCCGTACCGGAGTGCCGATCTTCGCCGCCGAGGAGGTCATCGAGGAGGCGAGCATCACCATTCGAGACGACGAGGAGGAGAGCGAGGTCGAGAAGTTCCGGGCGTTCCTCGAGGACGTCTCTCCAGAGGACTTCGGCGCCTGAAACCGGGCGATAGGAAAAACTCCCACTTGCCGCCCCGTCAGTCAGGCGCAACCCTAAACCTAAGCTTCAGGTCTACAACCGGCCGGAATGCTTGACCCTCCAAATACGTCCCTATAGCGTGACGCCCACGTAATTACATCGAAGGGAGTCGTTCGGGTGGAGTTGAGCAGCGAGGAGGGCTTTAGAGGGCCCCAGGTTTGCAAGATCGTGGGGATCAGCTATCGCCAGCTCGATTACTGGGCTCGCACCAAGCTCGTCTCACCCAGCATCCGCCCGGCACAGGGCTCCGGCTCCCAACGGCTGTACTCATTCGCCGACCTGGTCGACCTCAAGCTCATCAAGAACCTCCTGGACACCGGAGTCAGCCTTCAGCGGGTCCGAGACGCCATCGGCTACCTGCACGAGCTCGGCCACGACCTGAGCGGCGTGACCATGGTGAGCGACGGCCACTCGGTCTACGCACTCAAGTCGCCGGAAGAGGTCTACGACCTGCTGCTGGGCGGCCAGGGAGTATTCGGCATCGCCATCGACCCCGTGCTCAAGGAGCTGGAGGGCTCGGTGTCGGCTCTGCGCAAGGACCTCGCGGCGGCCGGGCTCCAGGGAGAGGACAACGTCGAGCACCTCGACTTCCACCGGGCGGCGCAAGGGGAGGATTAGCCTCATACCCGACCCCGTCCACCCCGCCGAAGCCGAGCCCGATTACCCCCTACCCAGCGAGACCGTCAATTTCGCCCACAACTCGGAGCGGCAGTTTGCCAAGCTCCTGGACTTCTACCAGATTGAATGGGAATACGAGCCTAGGTCTTTCGACATAGGCTGGGACCGCGAAGGAGAACCAAATCAACGATTTCGACCCGACTTCTACCTCCCCCAGTACGACACCTACATCGAGATCACCACGTTGAACCAGAAGCTGGTGACCAAGAAGAACCGCAAGGTGCGGCTGCTGCGTGAGCTCTACCCGGACGTCAAATGCAAGATCTTCTATCAGCGCGACTACATCGACCTGCTGATCAAGTACGGCCTGGAGAGGCCGAGCCAGGAGACCGCCGCCGCATCCGCACAACCGGCGGCAGAGGGCGACGCCGAAGGGCTGGCCGGCCTGTTCGAGCCGGCACCCCGGGCCCAGTCCAAGTGACCAGGACCTCTCCGCTCAACGCGGAGCACCTGGCCCTGGGCGCCAAGCTCGTCGACTTCGCCGGTTGGAACATGCCCCTGGTGTACCGGGAGGGGACGGTTGCCGAACACAGGACCGTTCGGGAGTCGGTGGGCCTGTTCGACGTCACCCATCTCGGCAAGGTCACGGTGGACGGCCCCGGTGCCGAGGCGCTGCTGGACCGGGTTCTTCCCGGCAAGGTCGCCAGGATGCGCACCGGTAAGGCCGGCTACAACCTGGTCCTGACCGCCGGCGGTGGAGTGGTCGACGACATCTTCGTCTACAAGAAGGATCCGTCCAGCTTCATCGTCGTGCCGAACGCCGCCAATACCGACGCCTTCCTGGAGTTCCTGACCACCCACACCGGTCCCGGCGACGACGTGACGGTCGCCGACGCCCGGGGACGCTGGGGCATCCTGGCGCTCACCGGTCCCAGGGCGCGGGAGGTCCTGTTCCCGATCCTGCCGGAAGCCGAGAGCTTGAAGATGCACGACTTCGCCACGATGTCGCTCGGCGGGATCGAGGTGATCGTCGCCCGCACCGGCTACACGGGCGAGGTGACCTTCGAGTTCCTGCCGGCGTGGGACGACTCGCCGGCGGTCTGGAAGCTGCTGCTCGAGGCCGGCGACTCAGCCGGGATCAAGCCGTGCGGCCTGGGCGCCCGGGACACGCTCCGCCTGGAGATGGGCTACCCTCTGCACGGCCACGAGCTCTCGGTGGACATCAACCCGCTGGAGGCGGGACTGGGTTGGGTGATCGACTGGGAGAAGGACTTCTTCGGCAAGCAGGCGCTGGAGAACATCCGGGACTCCGGAGTCACCCGCAAGCTGGTCGGCCTGCTGGCCGGCGAGGGGAGGATTCCCCGTCAGGGGCATCAGGTATTCTTGGATGACACGCCCGTCGGAGAGGTGACGAGCGGTAACTTTTCCCCGACCCTGGGCGCCGGCATCGCTCTGGCCTTCGTACCTCCGGAGCTTTCGGAGGTCGGCACCGGACTCCAGATCGATGTCCGGGGCAAGCGGCTTGACGCTCAAGTCGTGAAGCTGCCTTTCAAGGCCTAGACAGACAAACGGAGCGACGTGGACTACACCCCTCATACCGAGCAGGACATAACCGAGATGCTGGACACCATCGGTGTCGAGCGGATCGAGGACCTGTTCTCGCCCATCCCGGGCAATCTGCGGCTCGGTCGCCGGCTGGAGCTTGGGGACCCCAAGAGCGAGAGTGAGGTCTACGACGAGCTGTACGGGCTCGCCGGACTCAACACCGCCACCGACCGGCTGACCTGTTTTGCCGGCGGGGGCGCCTACGACCACTACATCCCGGCGGCAGTCCGGGCCTGCGCCGGCCGCAGCGAGTTCATGACCGCCTACACGCCGTACCAGCCGGAGCTCTCCCAGGGCATCCTGGGCGCGGTCTTCGACTACCAGAGCATGATCTGCGAGCTGACCGGAATGGAGATCGCCGGCTCGGGCCTTTACGACGGGGCGGCTGCCCTGAACGAGGCGGTCCACCTTGCGTCGGCCGCCACCGGGCGGCACAAGGTGGTCGTGAGCCGGGCGATCAACCCGAACTACCGCAAGGTGCTCGAGTCGCTGGGCCGGAGCCTGGGGTACGAGTTCGTGACCGCCCCGGCCGACGGCGGGGTCACCGACTTCGGCGACGTCTCCGGCGCGGCCGCGGTGATCGTCGGCCAGCCCAACTTCTTCGGCTGCCTGGAGGACGTGCGGGCGGCGGCCGACCTGGCGCACGCCGCCGGAGCGCTGCTGATAGTCCACTTCGACCCGCTGTCCACCGGCCTGCTCGAGAGCCCCGGGGCGCTCGGCGCCGACGTGGTCGTCGGAGAGGGGCAGTGCCTGGGCAACGACCTGAACTTCGGCGGCCCCTACCTCGGGATCTTCGCCACCCGCCTGGAGCACGCCCGCCGCATGCCGGGACGGATCGTCGGCAAGACCGTCGACGTCCACGGCAACCCGGGCTACGTCCTGACCCTGCAGACCCGGGAACAGCACATCCGCCGGGAGCGGGCGACCTCCAACGTCTGCACGGACCAGACGCTGATGGCGGTGACCGCCTCGGTCTACCTGTCGTGGCTCGGGCCGCAGGGCCTTCGGGAGCTGGGAGAGCGGTGTGTGAGCCTGACCCACTACGCCGCTCAGCTGGCGGCGGAGCTTCCCGGGTGCCGGGTGCGCTTCGACGTGCCCTTCTTCCGCGAGTTCGTGCTGGAGGTTCCGGGCTCCGCCAGCCATACCCTGTCGGCCCTGGCCGCCACCGGCTACCTGGCCGGGCCGAGCCTCGAGGCGTTCCCCGGGATGGACAACTGCCTGCTGGTCGCCGCCACCGAGCGCCGGACGGTCTCCCAGGTCGAGCAGATGGTGAAGTCGCTGGGCCAGGTGATCGCATGAGCCAGAACCCGAGTCCGGCGGTCGAGGAGACCTCGATCTACGACCTGTCGGTTGCCGGGCGAAGGGCGTCGACGGTTCCCGCCTCCGACGCCGGGCTCCCGTCTGCTGCCGACGTGATCCCCGCAGGCATGGTGCGGGACACCAGCCCGCACCTGCCCGAGGTATCGGAGCTGGACCTCGTCCGCCACTACACGAACCTGTCCCGCAAGAACTGGTCGATCGAGGTTGGCGCCTACCCGCTCGGATCGTGCACGATGAAGTACAACCCCAAGATCCACGAGCAGACCGCGGCCCTTCCGGGCTTCAGCCGGCTGCACCCGTGGCAGCCCGCCGAGCACGCCCAGGGCGCCTTGGCGCTCATCTGGGAGATGGAGCAGCTTCTCGTCGAGATCACCGGCATGGCGCGGGCGTCGTTCCAGCCGGCGGCCGGGGCGGCCGGCGAGCTGACCGGCCTGCTCGTAGTGCGGGCGTACCACCAGGCGCAGGAGGGCAGCCCCCGTGATACCGTGCTCATCCCCGACTCCGCCCACGGCACCAACCCGGCGACCGTGCGCCTGGCGGGGTACAAGGTGAAGCAGATCCCAACCGACAGCCGGGGCCTGGTCGACATCGAGACCGTCCGCAACGCCATGGACGAAAACGTCGCCGGGCTGATGCTGACCAACCCCAACACCCTCGGCCTGTTCGAGCAGGAGATAGAGGAGATCGCCAAGGCGGTCCACTCGAAGGGCGGGCTCCTCTACTACGACGGCGCGAACCTCAACGCGATCGTCGGCATCATCC
>DATABX010000299.1:0-13474 GCA_036259335.1 Actinomycetota bacterium | reverse complement strand
CCGGAAGCGCTGGATGAGAGCGGTCAGGATTGCCATGTCCACCTTGTCTAACCCCTCGACGTCGATCTCAAACAGCGACAGCGCATCCCGGGCCACCTCCCGGTCGATCCGGCCGTCGGCCCGCACCTGGGCGTAGTCCCGTACCCGGCGGAGCAGCCGGTTTGCGATGCGGGGGGTCCCCCGGGAGCGCCCGGCGATCTCCACCGCGGCGTCGTGGGCGATCTCCAGGTTGAGCAGGCTGGCCGAGCGCTTGAGGATGTTCAGCAACTCGAAGTCCTCGTAGTAGTCGAGCCGGCCCAGAAAGCCGAACCGGTCGCGCAGCGGCGAGGTCAGCAGGCCGGTGCGGGTCGTGGCGCCGATGAGCGTGAACCGCGGCAGGTCCAGGCGGATCGAGCGGGCCGCGGGCCCCTTGCCGACGACGAGGTCCAGCCCGAAGTCCTCCATCGCGGCGTACAGGATCTCTTCCACCGGGCGGGCCAACCGGTGGATCTCGTCGATGAAGAACACGTCGCCCTCCTGCAGGTTCGTCAGGATCGCCGCCAGGTCGCCCGCCCTGACGAGGGCCGGCCCCGAGGTGGCCTTGATCCCCACGCCGAGCTCCGAGGCGACGATGTTGGCCAAGGTGGTCTTGCCCAACCCGGGGCTGCCGGCGAACAGGAGGTGGTCGGGCGACTCACCCCGGCCCTTCGCCGCCTCGAGAATGATCTCCAGGTGCTCCTTGGTGGCCGACTGCCCGACGAACTCCGAGAGCCGGGTGGGCCGAAGCGACCACTCGATCGCCTCCTCCTCGTCCTGCTGGGCCGAGGCCAGCACGCCGCGGGGCTTCTCCACGGTCAAACCCGGGAGAGGGCCCGGAGGGCGGCCTTGACCATCTGCTCCACCTCGTCGTCCGAGGTAGCCAGTCCCTCCAGCACCTCGGAAAGCTCGGCCGGGGCGTAACCCAGCCCGACGAGGGCCTCCCGCACCTCGGCGAGCTTGCTGCCGGCGCTCTCGAACCCGGAGTCCGGGATTCCCAGTTGCGTCTTCAGCTCCAGGATCATCCGCTGGGCGCTGCGCTTTCCGACTCCGGGGACCTCGACCAGGGCGTCGACGTCGGAGGAGGCGATCGCCCGCCGCAGGGCGTCCGGCTTCAGGTGCCCGAGGACCGCCAGAGCCAACTTGGGCCCGACGCCGGTGACGCCGGTGAGGCAGCGGAACAGCTCCCGCTGCTCCATGTCCGGGAACCCGTAAAGCGCCATCGAGTCCTCCCGCACGACCATCTGGGTAAGCAGCCGCACGGTTTCGCCCAGCCTCAGGTTGCGCAGGGTGGAGGCGGAGACCTGCACCAGGTACCCGATGCCGTTGACGTCGACCTCGACCGACCCTGCCCCCAGCTCGGTCACCGTCCCGCGCACCGACGAGATCATCGGACCGCCTCCAACCCGGCCATCCGCCGTGAGCTGAGGTGGGTGATGGCGACGCCCAGCGCGTCGGCGGCGTCGGCCGAGTCCGGCTGGGGAAACCCGCCCACCAGGCGCTCGACCATGTACTGGACCTGCTTTTTGGTGGCGTTGCCGTTGCCGACCACCGCCTGCTTGACCTGCAGCGGGGTGTACTCGGTGACTATCAGGCCCGACTGCGCCGCCAGCAGCAGCGCGATGCCGCTCGCCTGCATGGCCGGCACCGCCGAAGAGGCGTTGGCCGCGAAGAACAGCCGCTCGCAGGCAACCGCCTCGGGCCGCCAGTCGGCGATCACCAGCCGCAGCTGCTCGAACAGCATCATCAGGCGGGTGGCGGTGGACTGGGTCGGGCTGGTGGTCAGCGTGCCGCAGGTCAGGGCTTCGAGGCTGCCCCGGGTCTCCTGGACCACGCCGTAACCCATCCTGGTGAGCCCCGGATCGATACCCAGCACCCGCAGAGGACCGTTGTCTACCTTCACAGCTCCCCCAATCGAACAGACGTTTGGGGGAATGATAACCACCGATCAGGACAGCTTCGGGGATTTATCGTGTCGGCAAACACGAAGGAGAACCGCTTGAAACGAAAACTTCAGGCCGGAGGAACCGCCGGCAACGACACCGAGGACCGCAAGTTCCTCGAGCGACCTCCGGTCTTCGTCGACACCGACCCGTGGCGGGTGCTCCGCATCATGGCGGAGTTCGTCGAGGGCTTCGGCGGCCTGGCGACGATCCCCCACGCGATAACCGTGTTCGGCTCGGCCCGGGTGCCGGAGAGCGACCCGATGTACGACCTGGCCCGGCGGGTCGGCGCCCGGATCGCCGACGCCGGCCTGGCGGTGATCACCGGCGGCGGGCCGGGGCTGATGGAGGCGGCGAACCGGGGGTGCCAGGAGGCCGGCGGGCTGTCGGTAGGCTGCAACATCGAGCTGCCGTTCGAGCAGGCGATGAACCCCTACGTAGACCTGGCTTTGGAGTTCCAGTACTTCTTCGCCCGCAAGACGATGTTCGTGAAGTACTCCGAGGGCTTCGTGATCTTTCCCGGCGGCTACGGGACCCTCGACGAGCTGTTCGAGGCGCTGACTCTAATCCAGACCGGCAAGGCCGAGCATTTCCCGGTGGTGCTGTTCGGGTCCGACTACTGGAGAGGCCTGGTCGACTGGCTCCGGGACCGGGTGCTGGCGGAGGGCAAGATCTCGCCAACCGAGCTGGAGCTGTTCACGGTGACCGACGACCCGGAAGAGGTCGTGCCGATCCTGCAGGCAGTGATGAAGCCGGGAGCTGCGGGTTAGGCGTTGAGTTCCGCGAGGATCTCGTCGGAGATCTCGAAGTTGGAGTAGACCTCCTGCACGTCGTCCTCGTCGTCGAGGGCGTCCATCAGCTTCAGCACCTTGTCCGCCGCGTCCTTGTCCAGCGGGACGGTGGCGTTGGGCTCCATCGAGAACCGGGCCGACTCCGGCTCGATGCCCGCCTCGGTCAGGGCGTCCTTCAGCTGCTGCAGGTCGGTGGGCGCACAGGTCACCTGCCAGAAGTCGCCGTCCTCGGTGATGTCGTCGGCCCCCGCCTCCATCGCTGCGAGCATCAGATCGTCCTCGGTCACCGACTGCTTGGGGATCAGCACCACACCTTTGCGGGTGAACATCCACGCCACCGAGCCGGGATCGCCCAGCGTGCCGCCGTTCTTGGTGAACACCCGCCGGACGTCGGCCGCCGCCCGGTTGCGGTTGTCGGTCAGGACCTCGAGCAGCAGCGCCACGCCGCCCGGGCCGTAGCCCTCGTAGGTCAGCGTCTCGTACTTGACCCCCTCCATCTCGCCGGTGCCCCGCTTGACCGCCCGCTCGATGGTGTCGTTCGGCATGCTGATCGCCCGGGCGCGGGCGATGGCGTCGGCCAGTGTCGGGTTGGCGTCGGGGTTGCCGCCGCCCTCGCGGGCGGCCACCTCGATGATCCGGATGGTCTTGGCAAACAGCTTGCCCCGGCGAGCGTCTTTGACCGCCTTCTGGTGTTTGGTGGTTGCCCACTTCGAATGACCCGACACGCTCTACTCCTTCCCTGCGCAGAGGTTTTCGACGAACCACCGGTGGATCCGGTACTCGCCGGCCAGCTCCGGGTGGAAGGTCGCAGCCAGCAGGTTGTCCTTGCGAACCAGCACCGGCCGGCCCTCGTAGCTTGCCATCACCGCCGCGTCCCCGGAGTCGGCGATGATCGGCGCCCGGATGAAGATGCCCCTGACCGGTGCATCGAGGCCCTCCACCGCCAGGTCGGCTTCGAACGACTCGGCCTGCCGCCCATAGGCGTTGCGCTCCACGTCCAGGTCCCACACCCCCAGGGTCGGCTCTCCGTCCGAGACCCGGTCGGCCAGCACGATGGCGCCGGCGCAGGTGCCGAACACCGGCATCCCGCCCTGGATGCGCTTCACCAGGGCATCCCGCATCTCGTAGCGGTCGATCAGTTTGAGCATGGTAGTCGACTCCCCGCCCGGCAGGATCAGCGCGTCAGCTCGGTCCAGATCGAGGCTTGAACGGACCGGAAAGCCCCGGTACCCGCACTCCTGAAGAACTGCGAGGTGCTCGGCGAAGTCCCCCTGGAGCGCCAGGACCCCGATCTTTACGTCTACCACCCCCGGGGCGCCAGCAGCTTGTCGGCCGGGACGTCGCGCAGGTCGAGACCCCGCATGGGCTCGCCGAGGCCCCGGGAAACCTTCGCCAGGACGTCCGGGTCGTTGAAGTAGGTGGTGGCTTCGACCATCGCCCGAGCCATGCGCGCGGGGTCCTCGCTCTTGAAGATCCCGGACCCGACGAAGACGCCCTCGGCACCGAGTTGCAACACCAGGGAGGCGTCGGCCGGGATCGACACTCCCCCGGCACAGAACAACACCACCGGCAGGCGGCCGGTCTCGGCCACCTCCTTGACCAGCTCGTAAGGAGCGCCCAGGTTCTTGGCTGCGGTCATCAGCTGCTCGGGGGGCAGGACGCTCAGCCGGCGGATCTCGTCGGTGATCGAGCGCAGGTGGCGCACCGCCTCCACCACGTTGCCGGTTCCCGCCTCGCCCTTGGAGCGGATCATCGCCGCGCCCTCGCCGATGCGCCGCAGCGCCTCGCCCAGATTCGTGGCGCCGCAGACGAAGGGGACCGTAAAGTTCCACTTGTCGATGTGGAAGCTCTCGTCGGCCGGGGTGAGCACCTCGGACTCGTCGATGAAGTCCACTCCGAGAGACTGCAGGATCTGCGCCTCGGCGAAGTGGCCGATCCGGGCTTTGGCCATCACCGGGATGGTCACCGCCGCCATGATCTCCGAGACCTTGTTGGGGTCGGCCATGCGGGCGACCCCGCCGTCGCGCCGGATATCGGCCGGGACCCGCTCGAGGGCCATCACCGCGCAGGCGCCCGCCTCCTCGGCGATCCGGGCCTCCTCGGCGGTGGTGACGTCCATGATGACGCCACCTTTCAACATCTCAGCCAGGCCCCTTTTTACGCGGGCAGTTCCACGTTCAACCACGAAAAGTCCCCTCGGAATCGACGGCAAGAGGCAATTCTACCGTGGCGGGTCGATCTGCCACTGCCGGCTCGGGCCGTAGCGAAAGGGGGGTAAACCTCAACAGGTTGGGGGTTAGCAGGGTAGCCGGACACTTCCGCGGAGTGAAAGCATCGGTGAAGCGGAGTTCGTCCTTCGCTGCAGCTCCCAGCCAGGGACAGCGCTAGACCCTCGGGTGGCCCAGCAGTCTGAGGTGTTGACGGCAGAAGCGGGGCCGCGGGAAGTGGCGTCTCGACGGGACGCCGGGGAGCTCCCGTGGTCTAGCATGCTAGTCAACGGAACCGTCGGGTAAGCCCCCCTGCGGGGGGGCTCCCGCACGGCCCGGGTCAAGCGGATTGGTCGCCGGCAAGGGAGGCCTAGCGATTCTGTTAAGTTCAACCGATCCCGCCACGCTGCCCCTGAAGGTCCTGATCGCCGAGGACCAGTTCCTGCTCCGGGAGGGGACCCGGCGGCTTCTGGAGGAGGCGAAGGTCAACGTCGTCGGGGTGGCCGCCGACTACGACTCGGTTCTCTCCCAGACCCGCAGCCTGCGGCCCGAGGTAGTCCTGATGGACATCCGCATGCCCCCCACCCACACGATGGAGGGCATCAAGGCGGCCCACGAGATCAAAGCCGAGTTCCCCGACACCGGCGTGGTGGTGCTCAGCCAGCACGACGACGAGAGCTACGTCTGGGCGCTGCTGAAGGAGGGCGTCGCCGGATACGGATATCTCCACAAGGTCCGGGTGGGTGACGTCGCGCAGCTGGTCCGGGCGCTCCACGAGGTCGCTTCCGGCGGCTCGGTGCTCGACCCGCGCATCGTCGAGCGGCTTCTCGACCTCCGCTCCCGCAAACCGGGCTCGGCCCTCGGCCGTCTCACCCAGGCGGAGATGGAGGTCCTGCGCCTGATGGCCGAGGGCAAGAACAACGCCCGCATCTCGCAGGAGATGAACGTCTCCCTCGGCACGGTGGAGAAGCGGATCGCAGCGGTGTTCTCGAAGCTGGGACTGTCGGAGGAAGCCGATCTCAACCGGCGGGTCGCCGCGGTGCTGATCTACCTTCGGGAGTCGGCCACCGTCAACTAGGCGGGGCATCCAGCGGGATCGTCGCCAGGATCCGCACCCCGGCCCCGGGGGCGGTCGTGAGCTCGAACGAGCCGCCCACGGCGTTCACCCGGTCGGCCATGTTCTGCAGGCCGGCGCCCAGGCTTTCGGTCGCGGCGTCGAAGCCGGGGCCGTCGTCCGACACCTCGAGGGTCACCAGCCCCTCCGTGCGGCTCAACCGGATGTTCAGCTGCGCCTCGGGGGCGTGCTTTTGGGCGTTGGACATTGCCTCCATCGTGACGAAGTAGAGCGTTCCCTCGATCTCCGGGCTGAACCGGGTCTCCTCCAGATCGGTAGCGACCTCGAGCCGGACCTTCATCGGCAGCCGGCTGGCCGAGGTCCTAAGCGCCGCCGGCACGCCCTGGTCGCCCAGAACCGTTGGGAAGATGCCCCGTCCCAGGTCCTGCAGGGCGAATGCAGCTTCCTCGGCCTCCGCCGCCAGGTGCTCGAGGACCAGCGGGCTGGGCGGGTTCTCGGAGGCGGCGAGCTGCTTGATCTTCACCGCCAGCACGACGAGCTGCTGCTGCATGCCATCGTGCAGGTCCCGGGCCATGCGCCGCCGCTCCTCCTGCTGGGCGACCAGCAGACGCTTCGACGCCTCCTGGAGCCTGCGGGTCTGGCCCTGAAGCTCCGCCGTCATCTGCTGCAGGGCTCCAGCCAGGCGGCCGATCTCGTTGTTGCGGGCGGCGACGAATGTGGCGTTAAGGTCGCCGCGGGCGATACGTGAGGCGGTTCGGGAGAGCCCGACCAGCGGCCGGATCAGCGTCCAGAACAGCAGCCACCCCATCACGACGGCAACCCCCGTCAGCACCAGCGTCGACAGGAACCGGACCAGTGTCAGGCTCTCGGTGAGGCCCCCGACCGGGTCGGGCACCGCCACCCCGATCGCTCCGGCCTCCAACGGCTCCCCCGCGGCCCCCATCGACTCGTAGACGAGCAGCATGCTCTTGCCGCCCAGATCCACGAGCCTGGGCTCGGTCGGAAGCATTCCCGATTCCTCCTCGGCGCCCGGCAGCCGCCTTTCGCCGAGCTCGATGCTGCTGCCGACCACCCGGCCTCCGGCCACGAGGATCACCTCGCCTCGGTCCCCCAGCGTCCTGCGGAGCTCCAGCGCCGTGTCGTCGGAGAGGTCCAGGCCGCCCACCAGCACCTTTCGGTCGGTGCCGATCGGGGCGGCAAGCACCCGCTTGTGGGTGCCGTCGGGCGCCGGCACCAGCCGGGACCTGGACACCGCGGCCGCCTCGGTCACCACCGGGCTGTACTCCAGGAACCGGCCCTCCCCGGCGACGAACCGCCCGTCCCGCTCGAACACCCCCAGCATGTCGATGTCCAGCGAGCTGCCGGTCAGGCTCAGCTGGGCGACCAGATCGGTGAACTGCTCGGGTTCGGTGGCCCCGCTCACGTTCAGCCGCTCGGCCAGGTAGCGGAGGGTGATGCCGAGCGTCTCCTCCCGGTTCTCGTAGGCCGCCACGACGACGCTCAGCCGGCTGTTGGTAAGCAGGTCGGCCTCCCGGGCGAGCGCCGACCGGGTCAGCCGCTCCTCGAAGATGCCGGTTCCGGCGGCGGAGATCAGCACGACCGAGATCAGAGCCGCCACGAACTCGACCAGGATCGAGATCCGCCGGCTGCCCCGGGGAGGTGGAAGCTCGCTTTCCGCCTGGCTGGCCAGAGGTTTTCTCAGGGCGACCGCCACAGACCTACACCTCCGGGTTCGTCAGGGCGGCCTGGGCCTTAGCCTGCGCGGTGGCCAGGGCGGCGGCGGGGTCGGCACCGTCGCGCAGCACCTCGTTGAACGCGGCGTCCCAGGCGCTCGCCGCCTCGGGCCAGGCCTCGATGAGCAGTGGGTGGGCGGTTTTGAGCTGCTCGAGCACCACCTCGAGTGCCGGGTCGTCGAAGAACGGGTCCGAGTAGACCCTCGGGCGCACCGGGAGCCGTCCCTCCTCCCTCGCCAGCCGCAGGGCGTGCTCGTCGGAGATCACCGTTCTCATTAGCTCGAACGCCAGCTCTTTGTTGGCCGCCCCCCGGGGCACGAACATGCTGCTGCCTCCGGTCACGGTCCCCCGCGTGGTGCCGGTGGTTCCCCGCGGCATCAGCGCCGCCCCGTAGCTGGCGCCCAGCTTCTCCTTGTCCAGCTTGGCCAGGTCCCACGAGCCGGAGGCGTGGATCGCTGCGCTGCCGGAGCGGAACAGCGCCAGTGAGTCGGCCGACGAGTTGGCGCCGGCGGGGGCGAAGGCGTAACCGCGCTTCACCATCCGCGAGAGGAACGACAGCGTCTCAACGACCGGCGGCGAGTCGAGGGTGAACTGCGGCTGGCCGTCCTGAACGGTGACCAGCTCGCCCCCGTTTGCCCGGACCCAGCCGTAGGCGGCCCAGTAGCTGTTGGCGAGGGCGATCACCCGCCGCGAGCCGTCCGGGCTGGTCAGAGCCGGACCGTACCGCTCCAGGTCCCCGAACGTGGTTTCGGCGCCCGGAGGCTCCAGGTTCGCCGCCGCAAAGCTCTCCGGCCGGTAGAACAGCACCAGCGCGTTGATGTCCAGCGGCACCCCGTAGATGCGGTCGCCCCAGGTAACGTCCTCCACCGCGCCGGGAAAGAACTCGGAGCCGGACATGCCGGCCTCTTCCCACAGGTCGTCCAGAGGCTCGGCGAGCCCCTGGGCGCCGGCCGCGTAGGCGTGCCACTGCACCAGGTCGGCCGGTTCCCCGGAACCGACCTGGCCCCGTACCGCCTCGGCCATGTTGCGGATCGGGAGCTTGGAGACCTGCACCCGGACACCCTCGTGCTCCCGCTCGAACTGCTTCACCGCGGAAAGAAACGCCGGACGGTCGCCCCAGTCGTCGGTCATGAGCACCCGCAGGCGGACTGCGGCCGGTCGGGTCGCGGAAGGGTTCGCCGAGCAGGCGCCAAGCGACGAGCAGACAACCAGGGCGGCGATCAGCAGGCGCGCGAGGCGCCCGGTGGATTGTGTGGTCATCCCGTCCTTCTTCGGAGGGGCCGGCTTCCCTCGAGCGCTACTTATACATGGAAGAACTATGCAAAGCCAAGGTTGCCGGGGGGCGGCTACTGGACCGTGACCGCCCGTTCCTGAGGGACCAGGTGGATGAAGACGCTTCCCGGGGCGAACTCGATCGGCTGACCGGAGGCGTCGGTGAAGGTTGTCTGGTCGTCGAGGCTGGCCCGGTTCCAGGTTCCGGTGACCGCGGTGCCGCCCCGGAGCACTGTGGCCTCGCCCGAACCCACCACTATCGTGTCGACGGTAAGGGTGCCGGAGGCATCCCGGACCGTGCCGGGAGCGGTCCGCACCTTCTGGACCACAACGTTGACCGCGCTCAGCTGGTTCCCGTTGGCGAGCTGGTGCGGGGTGTCCCCGTTGAACCGCAGGTAGGCCTTGGTCGCCGGGTCGTAGTTGTACCGGACGACGTTGGCGTTGGAGTAGGACAAGGAGACCGAGTTGCCGGGAGCGGCGGCGGGTGCCTCAGGGCTGGCGGTGGCACCCGGGCTGGGCGACTCCGGCGCCGGCGGGTTCAGCACCTCGGCGTTGAACTCCAGCGCGCTCTCGGGCGGACCGCCGGCGTCGGCGCCCTCAAGGCCCCGGATCGCGGCGGTCGTCGTCATCAGGTTGTAGGGCGCCCGGCGGTCCGAGGCCCGGGTGTAGGCGTCGCCGTGGTCCCCGTGCTTCAAGTCGACGATCCAGCTGGCGTCGGAGATCTTGGCCAGGACCTGGGTGTTGGCCCCCGAGTAGGCGAACAGTGCCGGCTCGTACTCCTTAAGGATCTCGGGGTCGACGTTGCGGGCGCTGCGAACGGGGCCCACCGAACCGGCGTCGTTGCAGTGAAAGATCGTCAGGAAGCGGGTGAGGCCACCCTCACCGAGCTCCTCGTAGACGACGTCGGCGGCCTCCACGCCCGCCTGCGGGCGGGCCGGCGGAGCGTTGTCGATCTTGACCGCCAGCGCGGGGCGGTTGACGTCGACCCCTGCTGGGGCCTCGACGCCGGTCAGCGGGCAGAGAACTGGCTCCTCTTCAACCGCCTGGGTCCCCCCGCCGCCGCCGTTTCCCTCATCGTCGCCACCGCCGCCGCAGGCCGCCAGAAGGGCGACGAGCAGAAGCAGGCTGAGGATCCTGGTGCGCATGGCCGTGAACATTAGCATGGGTTCCATGATGTTGCCGGAAGGATTAGGGCTCAGCCTATCGAATCCGAGTTGCGGCTAGAACTCCACCTTCACCGGACCGCGGGAGTCCTCGTCCACCTCGAAGAAGTCCCTCCGCTGGAAGCCGAACATCCGGGCGAGGAGCAGGTTGGGGAACACCTGGATCAGGTTGTTGAACCTCATGACGATGTCGTTGTAGTACTGCCGGGCAAAGGCAATCCGGCCTTCGGTCTGGGCCAGCTCGGCCTGGAGCTGGTTGAAGTTCTCGTTGGCCCGCAGCTGGGGGTATGCCTCGGCGACCGCGAACACCTGGCGCAGCGCCTGGGTCAAAAAGCCCTCGGCCTCCGCCTGCTCCGGCACGCTCTTGGCCTCGATGCCCATTGCCCGGGCCCGGGTCACCGCCTCGAAGGTCTCCTTCTCGTGGGCCGCGTAGCCCTTGACCGTTTCGACGAGGTTCGGAATCAAGTCGTACCGGCGCCTGAGCTCCACGTCCACCCCGCTCCAGGCGTTGTCGACCTTGTTCGAGGTGGTGCGCATGCGGTTGTAGAGCAGGATGGCGTACAGGACGAGAACCCCGCCGACGATCGCCAGGATGATGCCGGTGCTCATCGTCGGGCCTCCTCAGGTTGCGGGTGCCGAAATCATAGCGCCGCCTCGTACACCTCGACGATCTCGGCCGCCAGGTTGTCCCAGTCCAGCTGGAGCGCCCGCTTGCGCCCCCGGGCAACCATGCGCGCCGCCCGGTCCGGGTCGGTGAGCACCGACAGGATCATGGATGCGGTGCCCGCCACGTCGCCGACCGGGGCGTGCAGGGCCATGCCGGCCGCCGCCTCGACGTAGCCCGGCAGGTCGGAGCACACCACCGGAACGCCGGCAGCCGCCGCCTCGGCCAGCACGATGCCGAACGACTCGCCGCTGATGCTCGGGGCGCAAAAAACCTTCGCCGCCCGGTAGATGCCGGGAAGCTCCTCCTGCGCAACCGGCCCCAGAGCGTGCACCCAGGCCGGAACCTCCTTGGGGGTCGGGCCGACGGCCACCATCTCGATCGGGTGGCTCTCGCGTACCTTCTGGACCGCCTCGACCGCGATGTTCAGCCCCTTCCGGGGCTCCGGGCGGCCGACGAACAAAACGAAGGGCCGGCCGGCGGCCAGCCCTTCGGCAGGAGCCGCCTCGGCGAAGTGCGAAAAGTTGATTCCGTTCGGGATGTTGCGGTACTCACCGGGGAAGTAGCCGGAAACCAGCGCGAGGGCCGCCTTGGAGACCGTGATGCGGCCGGAGATCTTCTCCATCAGCAACTCCAGGAACGGCTTGGCGGTGGCGTAGGCCTTGCTCTTGACCGCCGAGGCGTGGAAGGTGGCGACCACCGGCATCCGGGCCTGGTGAACGGCCAGCATGGAGACGCTGGGGCTGAAGGGCTCGTGCACGTGCAGAAGGTCGATGTCGCCCTGAGCCAGCCGCTTGCGGATCCGCCGGTTGGCCTGAGGGGAGAAGCACAGCCGGGCGGTCGAGCCGTTGTAGGGAATGGCCAGGGTGCGCCCTGCGTCGAATATCTCCGGCTCGTTCTTGGTAGCCGGAGCGATTATCTGCACCTCGACGCCCCGCCGGCGCAGCGCCGCGGAAAGACCCTGGATGTGGCTTTTGACCCCTCCGTGGTAGGACCAGTCGTAAGGGCAGACGATGCCGACCTTCACTGGGTCGGCTCCCCGATCTGCGGCGGCTCCGATCCGGGGCTGGCCGGTTCGCCGGCCCCGGTGGGCGGCGTGGCGAGCGGGTCCGCTTCCCGGCCCCTCGGCTTGAGGTGCGGCTCGTCCGAGGGCCAGTTGGTGCTGAACAGGTGCCACTGCTCGGGAGCCGCCCGGATCAGCTTCTCCAGGGCTTCGGCCGTGACCCGGGCGACCGCGCTGATGTCGGCCTGCTCGTCGCCGGTAAGCGTGTAGGGAACCCTCTCGAGGTAGATCCGGAACCGGTCGCCGTGGCGGGTGATCGACCCGGCGATCAGCGGCACCTTCTTGCGGACCAGCAGCAGCGTCGGCGATGCGGGGAACGTCGTCCTTTCACCGAAGAACTCGGTCCAGATCCCCCGGCGGCCCAGGTCCCGGTCCGACACCAGCGCGACCATGCCGCCGGCGTCCAGGACGTCACCCAGCCTCTCCCGGATCGACTTGCCGTTGCGGGCCGGCAGCACCGTGAGGCCGTGGCGCTGCCGGATGTGGGCGAACCACTCGAACAGCGCCTTCGGGCGCAGCACCTCGGCCACCGTCGTGAATCGCCAGCCCTTGGCGCCGACCCAGGCGACGCCCAGGTCGTAGAAGCCCAGGTGCGGGGTGATGAGCAGGGCCCCCTCACCGGCGGCGATGGCCTCCTCGATCACCGTGACCGAGTCGCCCACCGGCTCGACCATCGACAGCAGCTGGTCGTGCGAGTACCGGCCCAGGCGGAAGGTCTCGAGCCAGTACTCGGCGTAGGACTGGAACGCCTCCTTTACCACGCCGTCCAGGTGCTCTCCCTCCCCCACTACCCGGGCGAGGTTTCGCTCGACCGTCCGGCGCTTGCCGTGCGCCCGCTGGTAGGCGATCCGTCCCCCCCACACCGCCAGGCGGTCGGCAACTCTGGGAGGAGTGTGCTCGGCAAGCCAGGCCCCCGAGCGGTAGGCGAAGTAGACGAAGGCCGGCCCCGGGCCGTCGGCAAAGGGACCGGACCGGCTCACAGCGGAACCTTTGCCTGGCGCCATACGTACAGGAACCGCTGCACGACGGTGATTGCGGTGGCGGCAACCAGAATCACCAGTGCCGGGATCACCAGGTCCAGGATCAGCCCGCCGGCCACCAGAAAGATGCGCTCCGGTCGCTCGGCGATGCCCACGTTGCAGGTGAACCCCAGGCCCTCGGCTCTGGCCCGCACGTAGGAGACCATCAGGCTGAGGATCAGCCCGGCCAGCGCCAGCCCGGTGCCCAGCTGGTTCGTCATGGCGGGCTCGAACCCCCCTGCCACAACAGTGGGAGGCAGGGCCCAGTCGAACGCATTGGTAAACCACCAGATCAGGCCGACGAAGACCACGGCGTCGGACAGGCGGTCCAGCGTCGAGTCCAGGAAAGCGCCCGCCTTGGATCCCTTGCCGGTTGCCCTGGCCACCGCTCCGTCGAGCATGTCCAACAGCGACCCGCCGGTCAGGATCAGGCCCCCGAGAAGGAACCGTCCCTGCGACACCACCAACGCAGCCAGCACCGTAATGAAAAAGCCGGTAACCGTGATCATGTTGGGAGTGACCCCGGCGC
>DATABX010000298.1:0-5223 GCA_036259335.1 Actinomycetota bacterium | reverse complement strand
CCTACAGCGGCGTCGCGTGGTGACCACCCAATCGGCGACAATCCTTCGATGAGCTCCCCCTACGGCAAGGCGACGGTGCTTGTCGGACTCACGCCGGCCGGAAAGCCGGAGATGACCGGCGATGAGGTACACGCCCTCCTGGACAAAGTCGACATCGAGTACGAGGTCGAGAGTGCAGCCCGGCCCGGCGACTGCACCACCCTGGCACGAGCGGCGGTGGAGAAGGGGAGCGGCTATCTAATCTGGCTGGGGGACGACTGGACCTTGCACGAGGTGGTCAACGGCATCATGGACGAAACCGGCCCGATCAACCCCGAGCTGGTGATGGCCGGCATTCCGGGTGCTTCCGGGAGCGACTTTTTGAAGACCATGGGGCTCAACAACCCGGCCCCGGACGCCATCCGGCACCTCGAAGGCGAGCCGTTCTTCGGCATCGACGTCGGCCGCATAACCTGGTCACCTCCGGTCGAGCCGGCGTTCGTCTACTTCATCAACATGGCGCAGGCCGGGCTGGCGGGCGACATGGCGCGGCGGCGGCAAAGGCTTCCTCGCTGGATGGGCCGGTCGGGCGAGCTGCTGTCGTTCTGGGGCAGCCTGGCCCGGTTCAAGGTCCCGCAGGGCGCGGTGAAACTCGACCGCCGGTCCTACGGCGGCCCGCTGGCCAACGTCGTAGTCGCGAACGGTCAGTTCGTGCGCGGTGGCGTGCGTCTGGCGCTGAAGGCCCACCCGGGCGACGGCAAGCTGGACGTGCTGATCCAGAAGGGCAACAAGCGGGACTTTGTCGAGACGATCACCCTGTCGCTGAAAGGCGAGCACCTGCCGTCGCCCAAGATCAAGGAGTACCTCGCGGCCCGGGTCGAGATCTCGGCCAAGACGCCTCTTCCGGTGGAGGTCGACGGCCGCCCGGGCGGCACCACCCCGGCGATCTTCGAGATCGTCCCCCAGGCCTTCCGGCTCAAGCTGTGAGGTCCCGATGACAGAGCAGCTGTTCCGGGCGATCCACGAGGTCTTCGGCAAGGTCGAGCTGGGCGACGGCCTGTCGCTTCACCAGGCGGGCGCCATGGACCTGATGCTGACCCCCGAGGAGGTGCAGCAGTCGCGCCGGCTGGACTCCGAGACCCGCTGGCAGGACATCCCCGACGCGAAGGTCGAAGAATTCCACTACGCGCTGACCTTCATGGACCCGGAGGGAATGCGCTTCCACCTGCCGAGGTTTCTGGTCTACAGCCTGGAGCACCCGGGGCTCGACTCGCCGGCGGTCGACGCTGCGGTCTACGCCTGCGACTTCGGCGACGACGTCGACGACCAGGTGCTCGGCCAGTTCAACGCCATGTCCCGCCGCCAGATGCGCACGATCGCCGACTTCCTGGTCTTCGTCGCCGAATCCAAGGACGAGGACTACGACGTCCTGGTGGCAGCGATGGCGGTCGAGTCGTTCTGGTACCAGTTCCTGGAGGAGCCGGCCGAGGCCTGAAGCCTAGAACAGCAGGTCGACTATTCCGCTGCCGATGGTGTAGGCGCCTACGACCACCAGGATCACCGCGATCAGGACCAGGGGGCCCAGCCACCAGTCGCTGCCCTTCTGGATCGGAGTCGGTTCGTCGGTCGCCCGGTAGACCGCCAGGGTCGTGCCGTCCTCCGCTCGCACCATGGCGTGTTCCCGGTCGTCCCCCTCGAGGTCGGAGGCCGCGACCAGCAGCTCGGTCACCTCGTCCTCGGTCAGCCTGATCGTGACCTCGTTCAGCGACCGTCCGCGGTCGTCGGTGATCTCCACGCTTCAGTCGTTCCCGAATATGGGGGCGAGAAACGGGCCGATCGCTCCCACCATCTGGAACAGCGCCTCCGCCCGCGACTTGTCCTGGTCGAGGTGGGAGAGCAGGTCGACCCCCAGGTAGAGTGCGACCACCGCGAACGCCAGCGTGCGCGGCGGCACCGCTCCCTCGAAGATCGATCCGGCGAGCAGGTCGGTGATCACCCCTTCGGTGAACTCGATCCACGGCTCCATGCGGGCCACCACCTCGGGCCCCAGGTCGGGCCGGGCCAGGCTGCCGGCGACCATCTCGGAGATCACGGTGATGTGCCCTGAGCCGAGGTCCTCCCGGTAGAGCCGGGTGGCGGTCTGGATCTTCTCGTCCACCCCCTTGGCCTTGCCGATCGAGTCCCGGTAGCGGCTCATCCGGTCGGCGCTGGTCTTGTCCAGGGTGGCAAGGAGCAGATCGTTCAGCGTGCCGAAGTGGTAGAAGATCAGCGCCTGGTTGAAGCCTCCGCGCCGGGCAATTGCCCGGGCGCTGGTGCCGGCGAAGCCCTCCTCCTTCAGGGTGGCGAACGCCGCCTCGATGATGCGCTCCTTGGTGGATGCGCGGAACTCTTCCTCTTCGCGGACCATCTTCAGGATCGGCTGGGTTCTATCCTTGGCCATCCTGAGCCTCCCTCATCCGTAGATCCTTCGAGCCCTGAAGTCGGAGCACGTTTGCACATTCCCACCGATGGCCCATAATCCCTCTCGATCAACTTAGAGCGAGGCGGTTATGAGCGTAAACGAAATTGAGCCCGGCGAAGATGAAGACGACGACGAAGAAGACGTTCCCTTAGCCGCGGAAGAAGAAGCAAGTTTCGAAGATTTCCTGTCGAAAGCCAAGGACACGACCGACACGGAGGAGGAAGAGGAGTCGCTTCTCGACCTCACCCGCGAGGAGCGACTGGAATCACTCTCCATCCGAGCCGCCCCCAAGCAGGCGAACGAGTTCGTCTGCGCCTCCTGCCGGCTGGTCAAGCACGAGAGCCAGCTCGCCGACCCCAAGCGTGAGCTCTGTCGCGACTGCGTATAGCTGACCCCGGCAAACTCGCAAGCCCCCGTGCCGGACTGGTTGCCGGCGCGATCTCGGGAGCGGCCCTCTTCCTGGCCTTCCCTCCCGCCGACCTCTGGATCCTGGCGCCCGTAGCCCTCGTCCCCCTGGCCATGCACTTCGCTGTGGCGCGGGGGAGAGCGGTGGCGGCGTCGGCGGCCGCCTTCGGGCTGGTCTTCAACGGCCTGCTGCTGTACTGGATCCGCCTGTTCGGCTGGGCGCCGTACATCGGGCTGACGATCGTGCAGACCCTGTGGGTGATCGGCGCACTGCTTCTCGGAGTCGTTCTGCGGGACCGCATGCCGGAACGGCTGAGGCTTCTCGCCTTTCCGCTGGTGTTCGTCCTGCAGGAGTACCTGCGGTCCCGCATGCCGTGGGGAGGGTTCTCCTGGGGCGGCCTGGGGTACTCGCAGCACGAGAACCTGATCGCCCTGAAGCTGGCCGCCTACACCGGGGTCTGGGGGTTGAGCCTCCTGGTTGCCCTTGCGAACTCGGTGCTGGCCGAGGCCTTGCTTTCCTGGCGAAAACCCGAGGTTCGCCGGTGGGCACTGGCCTGGGTGAGCGTGCTGGCGGCGCTGTCGCTGCTTCCGGCGGCGCTTCCGGTCGACTCACCCGACGGCGAGACTGCCCGGCTCGCAATGGTCCAGGGCAACGTGCCCGAGGACACTCTCGATCCGAACTCGGACGACGAGATCGTCGTGCAGAACCATGTCGAGCTGACCGAGGACCTGGCGGGAGACGAAATCGACCTGGTGATCTGGCCGGAGGGCGCCTTCGACCAGGACCCTCTGCGACGGCCCGACTTCCACGACGCCCTCGTCGGCTCGGTTACCGACCTGCGCACCCACTTTATGGTCGGGGCGATCCTGGGTTCACAGTCCAGCGGCGTGAGCAACAGCAGCCTGTTCCTCGACCCCCGGGGGAGGGTGGTCGACACCTACACCAAGCAGCGGCTGGTCCCCTTCGGAGAGCGGGTCCCCCTCCGGTCGTTCCTGCAGCCGATGTTCTCGCAGCTCGAACGCATCCCGGTCGACCTCACCGCGGGTGACGGGGCGACGGTGTTCGAGCTTCCCGAGGGCAAGTTCGCCTCGGTGATCTGCTACGAATCGACCTACCCGGACCTGGTCCGGGAGTTCGTGCGCAACGGCGCCCGGATGTTGGTGGTGTCAGCGAACTTCTCGTCGTTCGACCACAGCGCCGCCAGCGCCCAGCACATCGCATTCAGCCAGCTGCGGGCGGCCGAGCAGCGCATGTGGGTGGCGCACACCTCGGTGAGCGGCATCTCGGCGGTCGTCGACCCGGAGGGCCGGGTGCTGGAGAGGACCGAGCTGTTCGAGCCGGCGGTGCTGACCCCCACCGTGCGCTTCGCCACCTCGACGACGCCCTACGCCCGCCTGGGGGACTGGGTGGCGTACGGAACGATCCTGGCGATCGCCGGGTTCCTGGTGGCGGGCCAGGTGAGGCGCCGGACCGCCCCGGCGTCCAGGAAGGCGCCGCAAGCGGCTGAGGTCTAGGGCTCTTTCGGGACCCACGCGGTCCATCTTGCAAAGTTCCCGACCGATCAGCGTTCGGAGTTGTAGCGACGACCTGGACGAGGCCAAACTGCGGCAGCTCGTGGGTAACTGCTGAGGCCGGTTTAGGCTGGTGTGGCGGGAGGAAAGTTCCAAACACCTGCGAAACCAACCCAAAACCGAAGGAACCACCGTTCATGCTCGAATCGCCCATCAAGATGTACAGCACCCAGTGGTGCTCCGACTGCGTACGGGCCAAGCGGGCCTTCGACAAGTTCGGAGTTGCCGTGGAGATCATCGACATCGACCGGAACCGCCACGCCAAGGACTTCGTGAGGCAGGCCAACGGTGGAATGATGAGCGTCCCGACGATAGTTTTCCCCGACGACACGATCCTCACCGAACCCAGCGCCTCCGAGCTCGAGATCAAGTTCCGCGAACTCGGGCTGGTCGGCTAGACGGCATCGTAGGCTCTGCTGATGCCGGACGCCAGGTCCGGCTGAAGGAGGGTCCGGTTTGATCAGCGATGTACTTCAGGTCGTCGGCGCGCTGGCGATTTTGGTCCCGTTCGTCCTGCTGCAGATGAAGCGGGTCGATCCCAAGTCGACGGCGTACCTGCTGCCCAACCTGGGCGGGTCAGTCGTACTCGCCGTGCTGGCAGCACTGGGCCGGGACTGGGGCTTCCTGCTTCTAGAAGTGGCCTGGGCCGTGACGGCCGGTTGGGGCCTTTTTGCGACCCGGAAGCAAGGCGGAGCAGCAGCCGGGTGAACCCCGGGCCCCACATTCGATGAGAGACGGCCGCCCGACAGGACTTCCTGCCGGGCGGCCGTTGTTCGATACGGAGGTCAACCGGGTCTTCTTTTCCC
>DATABX010000297.1:0-11697 GCA_036259335.1 Actinomycetota bacterium | reverse complement strand
CCGGTGTCGGTAGGAACTGGCAGAACCGGACCCGGTTAGACTGGCGGCATCTTGAACACAGGAGTCCTCCGCTCAACCTCTTTGGCCCTGGTCGCCGCCGTGATGGTCGTGGCTGCGATAGTGCCGGCTCGCAGCGGTGGGACGGCCCCGGGCCGGGATGCCGAGGGTGCCGCGCGGGCGATGGGTGCGGAGCTGCTCAGCGTCGGATTCTCGGACTCGGATCTGGGGCTGGGCCGCTCGGTCGCCCAGTTCCAGGGCCGCAGGACCGGCTCCGTGTTGGCCGTGGCGACGGTCCACGACCCGGGTGCCCTGCTGCTGGCGATGTCGGCGGTGCTGGTCGTTCTTTTTGCCGCCCACCCCCGCCGGAACGAGCTTTGTGTTCGTCCCGCACCCCGGGGTCCACCGCTCACCTGATTTTTTGGGCTTCCCGGCGCCGCCGGGTGGCTGCAGTCAGGACCCGTCTATCTGTCAAGGCAAACCTACCGTTTGGAGGACCACCCAATGAACCGCCAGCTTTTATGGCGCGGCCTGTGTGTTCTTGTTGTGCTCGCCGGCGCCGTCACCCTGATTCTGACCCGTGAACCTCGACTGGGCCTGGATCTGAAGGGCGGCAGCCAGATCGTGTTGGAAGCCGAGGATAGTCCTCGTCAGCGGGCGGACGACGACGCGGTCACGCGCACCCTCGAGGTGCTGAGGCGGCGGGTGGACCAGCTCGGTGTGTCCGAATCGAGCCTGCAGCGCAGCGGCGACCGGCGCATCATCGTCGAGCTGCCCGGCGTGGCCGACCCCCAGCAGGCGGTCGACGTCATCGGCCGGACCGCCCAGCTCGAGTTCCACCCGGTCCTGGGTGCCGCTCCGGCGGAGCCTTCGCCCTCGCCGTCGCCGGAGGCGACGCCCAACCCGGACGAACCCCTGGTGCTCACCGACGAGTTCGGCCGGGCTCTCAGTTTGGGCCCGGCTGAAGTCGGAGGCGACGAGGTCCGGGCCGCCGACGCGGTAATCGACCCGAACACCGGCGCCTGGCACGTGAACATCGACTTCACCCGATCGGGAAGCGACGAGTGGGACAACCTCACCGGCGCCGCAGCCTGCGCCCAGGACGGGGACCCCAGGCGCTCGGTCGCCATCGTCCTCGACAACCGGATCATCTCGGCCCCCCAGGTCGAGGTGGGCAACCCGAACATCCAGTGCAACGACGCCAGCTTCGGCGGAACCACGGTGATCACCGGCAACTTCGAAGAGGAGGAGGCCAAGGAGCTGGCGCTGCTGATCCGGGCCGGCGCCCTGCCGGTTCCGGTCGAGGTGGTGGAGCAGCGGACGGTCGGCGCCACCCTCGGCGAGGAGGCCATCGAGGCCAGCACGAAGGCCGCGATTCTCGGAGCGGCGCTCACCATCCTCTACATGGTGTTCTACTACCGGGTGATCGGCGCCGCCTCCGCGCTTGCTCTGCTGATCTACGGAGTGATCTCGTTTGCCGTGCTGCTGGCGCTGAACGCCACGCTCACTCTGCCCGGCATCGCCGGCTTCGTGCTGGCGATCGGGATGGCGGTCGACTCCAACGTCCTGGTCTTCGAACGGATACGGGAGGAGTACGCCCTAAAGAACAAGGTGGTCCCTTCGGTACACCTCGGTTTCCGCAAGGCGCTGAGCGCGATCGGCGACTCGAACGTCACCACACTGCTCGCCGCGGCGCTGCTGTTCTTCCTGGCGTCGGGAGCGGTCCGGGGGTTCGGCATCACGCTGTCGGTCGGCGTGATCGTCTCGATCTTCACCGCGCTGGTGGTCACCCGGGTGCTGGTCGAGCTGCTGGCCAAGGTTCCGGCACTCCGCAAGCGGCCCGGTCTGTTGGGCGTCCAGGCCAAGCGCCGGGTGCTGATGTGGCTCGAGTCCCGCCGGCCGAACCTCATCAAGCACAGCAGGACCTTTCTGATCATCTCTTCGGTTGCAGTGGTCCTGGCGCTGCTCGGTCTGTTCACGCGCAACCTCAACTACGGCATCGAGTTCACCGGAGGGCGGTTGCTGGAGTACTCCACCGACCGGCAGGTCGACGTTGACCGGCTTCGCGAGGAGCTGGCCGGCATCGGACTTCCCCGGGCTCTGGTTCAGGAGTCGGGCGAAGGCAACGTCAGCATCCGGACCGGCGAGATGTCGGACTCCGAGGAGGAACAGGTGCAGGAAGTGGTGGCGGGTCTCGGCGGCGACGCCGAGAAGGTGCGGGACGAGTTCATCGGTCCGAGCATCGGCAACGAGCTGCGGCGCAAGGCGATCATCGCCCTGGGCCTGGCTCTGGTGGTCCAGCTCGCCTACCTCGCCTTCCGGTTCCGGTGGAACTTCGGCCTGTCGGCGGTTCTGGCGATGTTCCACGACACCCTGATCCTGATCGGAATCTTTGCCTGGCTCGGCAAGGAGATCGACGGGGTGTTCCTGGCGTCGCTGCTGACGGTCATCGGGTACTCGATCAACGACTCGGTCGTGGTCTTCGACCGCATCCGGGAACGCCGCCGGGAGCGGTCGGCGGAGGCGCTCGACAGGGTTGCCAACGACGCCTGCCTCGAGACGATTCCCCGCACGATCAACACCGGTCTGGGAGCGTTGTTCATCCTGTTCGCCCTGTACTTCCTGGGCGGCGAGAGCCTTCGGGACTTCGCCCTGGCGCTGATCATCGGCATCGCAGTCGGTACCTACAGCTCGGTGTTCACCGCCGCACCCCTGTGTGTGATGCTGGACCGCTGGAAGCCGGCACCGGCCCAGGTGCGCAAGTCGAATGCGGCCAAGCGGAGGCCCACCCCGAGCACCCGCCGGAAGACCGCTTCCAGGTCCCGTCGATGAGCGAGCCGGGCCGGTTGTAATGCGATTCTCTCGAGACAGCGTAGGAGGCGCCGTGAGGAATCAAAACGTCCGTGAGGAGGATCTGCCCGGGATAGGGCGCCGCTACACGGTGAACTGCGACGACGGCGGTGTGCTCACCATCGTCGTCCACAACAGCGGAAGACGGGACGTGTACCTGTTCTCCGGCAACGACAAGGAGGATCCGGTCTCGGTCTCGATGCACGAAGCGGAGGCCGAGGCGGCCGGCTCGGTACTGAGCGGCGAGTACTCGCCCCCGGCGGCCATGAAGGAGATCGAGGAGGTCGTGGACGACCTGGCTATCGAGTGGATCACCTTGATTCCCGGCTCCCCAGGTACCGGACGCAGCATCCAGGACCTTCACATCCGAAGCGCCACCGGAGTGAACGTGATGGCGATAGTTCGCGACCACAACGTGATCCACGCTCCCGGAGACCTGGAGGTGCTCGAGGCGGGTGACCGGCTGATCGTCGCCGGCCGGCGGGAGAGCATGCCGGACTTCCAGCGGCTGGTCCTGGGGTGATGGTGCTTGGGCGATGAGCTAATCGCCCTGGGGGGCGCCTTCCTGGTCGCCGGCCTGCTCGCGCGGTTCGGCAGACGGGTAGGGCTGCCCACCATCCCGTTCTTCATCCTCGCCGGAATACTCACCGGTCCGAACACCCCCGGGTTGACCCTGATCCGGGATCCCGAGTCTCTGGAGCTGTTCGCGGCGGTCGGCCTGGTCCTTTTGCTGTTCCACCTCGGGCTCGAGTTTTCGCTCGGGGACCTGGTGGCCGGCGGGCGTTCGCTGGCGGTGGCCGGTGCGGTCTACATCGTGTTGAACGTCGGCAGCGGCATCCTGCTGGGGTTGTCTTTCGGCTGGGGAGTCCGGGAGGCGTTCGTGATCGGTGGCGCCGTCGGCATCTCGTCCTCAGCCATCGCCACCAAGCTGTTGGTCGAGCTGAAGCGCCTGGCGAACCCGGAGACCGGCCTGATCCTGGGCATCATCGTGGTCGAGGACGTCTTCCTGGCCGGATACCTGGCTCTGCTCCAGCCGATCCTAGGAGGAAGCGAAAGCATCGGCGAGTCCGCTCTGCTCTTCCTCCGGGCATTTGCCTTCCTGCTGGCGCTGGTTGCGGTGGCGCGGTTCGGCGCCCGGTGGGTCGGCCGGCTGGTGCATTCAAACGACGACGAGCTGCTGACGATCCTGTTCATCGGCCTCGCGATCCTGGGGGCGGGCGTAGCCGAGGAGCTGGGCGTCTCGGAGGCCATCGGCGCGTTCATGATCGGCATGATCCTGGCCGAGACCATCCTCAAGCATCGAATCGAGAAGCTGGTGTTGCCGTTGAGGGACGCCTTTGCCGCAGTGATCTTCTTCGCCTTTGGTCTGACCATCGACCCGGGCGATATATCGACCGTCGGCGCGGCGGTGGTGATGGCCGTGCTGCTGTCGATCGTGATGAACGTCCTGGCGGGAGCGATAGCAGCCCGCCTGTACCGATTCAACCGCCGGGCGGCCGCCAACATCGGGCTCACCGTGCTGGGGCGGGGAGAGTTCTCGCTGATCCTGGCCACCTTCGCGGCGGCCGCCGGCCTCGACCGCCGGATAGGTCCGTTCGTCGCCCTCTACATCCTGGCGATGGCGATCCTCGGCCCGGTTATGGCGTCCCGCTCGGGCCTGCTGGCGGCGTGGCTGCCGAGCGGGCTGTTCAAGCCCGGCGGCCCACCCCGGGTGGCCAAGAGTGCCGAGGACTCGGTCCTGGCGACCCGGCTGGCCAACGCACGTCGAAGAGACGCCGAGGAAACGCCGGACTGGGGGACCGAGTTGGTCCGCCGGCTCCGCGAGTCGGTCAAAGCGGTCAAGGGCCGGTGGGAAGGCACCGGCCAGAGCGGCCCGGGCAGGCTGCTGCTGCCCATCGCGTTCTTCGCCGGCGTCGTGGTGTTCGGCACGCTGGCGTACCTGCTGACCGGCTTCAATCTCGGCGAGGCCCTGTCGCTGGCCTGGGCCGACGTCAGCCCGGCCGACCCCTACACCATCTCCACCAGCGAGGGGCCCCGGCTTCTTTCGCTCACGATCACTACTCTGGGAGCAATCGCTCTTCTCGCCGTGCTGGCCACCGCGCTCAGCGTCGCGTCGGATGGCGGGCTCGGAATTTCGTCCAGGAGGCGCCGCATGGAAGAACGGATCGAAAGACTCACCGACCACTACATCGTCTGCGCCTATGGAAGGGTGGGGCGGGCTGCCGCCCGCGAGCTCGAGGCGGAGGGAGTTCCGTTCGTCGCGATCGACTCGAAGGAGGACCTGGAGCCGCAGATGAGGCGGGATGGAGTGCTGTACATCATCGGCGATCCAACCTCCGAGCAGATTCTCCGCCAGGCCGGGATCGAGCGAGCCCGCGGCATGGTGTGCGCGGTGGACGACGACGCCACCAACGTCTACGTCACCCTCACCGCCCGCTCGTTGAACCCTGAGATCTACATCGTCGCCCGGGCGAGCTCGCCCGAGACGCCGGCCCGGCTGAAGCGAGCCGGGGCCAACCGGGTGATCTCGCCCTACCGCTCCAGTGGCCGGCAGATGGCGCTGCTCGTGCTGCGGCCCCGGGTTGTTGACTCGCTCGAGGTCCTGGGCCGCAGGCTGGAGGAGCTGGCGGTGGAGCATGGATCGCCGCTGATCGGCCAGACCGTCGAGGAGGCGTGCGGCGGCGCCGTACCCCTGCTGATCCATCGGGCCGGCGGCGAGACGCTCACCCATCCGGGCCCGGAGGTCATCGTCGAGGCGGGGGACCGGATCCTGGCTTGGGGCGCCGACGCCGACCTGCGCCCGATGGAAAGCGCCCGCTAGGTGGGTCTGCTGGAGGCGCTGGTTCTCGGAGTCGTCCAGGGCCTCACCGAGTTTCTCCCGATCTCCTCGTCCGCCCACCTGGTGCTGGTGCCGGAGCTGCTGGGGTGGGAGGAGCCGAGCCTCGCGTACGTGGTGCTGCTGCACGCCGGGACCCTTCTCGCGCTGGTCATCTACTTCCGCAACGAGCTGATCGCTACCCTCACCGGCATGCTGCGACCCGGCCCCGCCCGCAAGTTCGTGCTGCTGCTGGTGGCCGGTACCCTGCCTGCGGCAGTGATCGGCGTGGCGTTCGAGGAGCAGTTCGAGCGCAACTTCGGCGAACCGTTCCAGGTTGCTCTCCAGCTGGTCGCCACCGGGGTGATCCTCATCGGGATCGAGGCGCTGGCGCGCCGCAAACCACCGCCTCCCGAGGACGCCGGAGACCTGACCGGCCTCGAGGGACTGACCGGCCAGCTCACCCCGGCCAAGGCCGCCGGCGTCGGCCTCGCCCAGGCGTTTGCGATCGTCCCGGGGATCTCCCGGTCCGGGGCGACCATCGCCGCCGGCCTGCTGGCCGGGTTGTCGAGGGCGCAGGCCGCCCGTTTCTCGTTTCTGCTGTCGATCCCGATCCTGTTCGGCACTACGCTGTTCAAGGTCCCCGACCTGGCGGGCGAGAGTGTGGGGACCGGCGCGCTGGTCGTGGGGTTCGTCGCCTCACTGGTAACCGGCTACCTGGCGATCGCCGGGACGATCAGCTTCCTGCAGCGCCGGGGGCTGCTGTCATTCGCGGCCTACTGCGTACTTGCCGGGGGGCTGGCGGCACTGCTCCTGCGCTGAAGACTTCGTAAAGGTTCTAAAGAGTTGCGGCATCGTGCCGATACTTAGGGGCGTCACAGATTTCCTCGGAAGGAAACGATCCCCGAAGTTTGGGGGTCGCCGGAAGGGTAGCCCCCGCCAACCCTTGGCGATCCCTTCGAAGCCCGATGCGGCAGCGCTCGCCTTGGTCCCCGCCCAGGCTTGATGCCTGCCGCATTCGGGCGTTCTCCAATCGCTCACTCACTCTAAGTGACGGTTGGTTAGCTTTAAGAGTTCGTCTTTGCGGGAACAACCTTGTTGTCGAGATCTCGCGCAAGGAGGCATTGATGAACTGGCTCACGTGGTTTCTGGCCCTTGCCTTTTCGGGCTTCGTAGTGGGTGGACTCGCCCGGCTGATCGTTCCCGGCAAGGACACCCTCGGGGTATTCGGAACGATCCTGGCCGGCCTGGCCGGCTCTTTTATCGGCGGCCTGATCGCCTACTACCTGCTGGGCAGCGACAGCCTGCTGTTGAACTTCATCCTGGCGGTGGCGGCGGCCGTTCTGTTCGTCATCCCGTTCCGGATCTTTCTGGTCAACCCCACCGTGGTGGCCGAGCAGCCGGTGGTGGTGGAGCGCCCGGTGCGCCGGGGATTCTGGGGTAGCCGGGCAGTTGGAGCGGACTACGGCTACGACCGCCAGCCGTTCTGGAGGCGTCGCCGCAGCTTCTTCTAGCCCTCGGTTAAAGCATTGAGAAAGGGTCCCCTGCCGGGACCCTTTCTCTTTGAGAAACGGCCCTCAACCCCCGAGGTTCGGTTGGTCAGGGCCGGGCTGGAGGAGTACAATTACGACCATCGAAGGCTCGGCTTCGTGTGAAGGATTTGCTGGTAGGAACCCCCGGATCTTCTCCGGCCTACCTCCAACTTTCGGCAAAATGTAACCGGGCCTTCGATCGCGTAGAGCCCCCAAAATCCCCGCTAGTCGTCGTTGTCGCGCCGGCCATTGCGCTGCCCGCGCCCCTGTTGTTGTTGTTGAAGCTCCTCCAACAGGTCTCTGGGGTTGATGCGCCTGGGCTCCGGCTGCACCGGCTGGTTCTGCTGGAACCACGAGCAGAACGGGAAACACGGCGGGAACTGAATGCCGGGCCACTCGTACTCCTCGAACTCCTGCACCGGCGGAGGCGGCGGCCGGTGGGAGATGACTTCGCCGCCCAGCTCGGGCTCGGAGAACTCGGTCTCCGGTAGGTCCTCGGCCGCCTTGGACATGAAGCTCTTCCAGATAGTCGCCGGGAACGACCCACCCGTGACCGACCTGCCGCGCACCCGGTTCATCACCGGAATCCGGCCCTGGCCGTCGGGAGCAAAGCCCATCCACACCACGGCGGTCAGCTCCGGCGTGTAGCCGGCGAACCAGGCGTCCTGGAAGTTCTCGGTCGTCCCGGTCTTTCCCGCTGCCGGCCTGCCGATCTTGGCGCCGGTCCCGGTTCCGGACTGGATGTTCTTCTGCAAGATGTGGTTGACGGTGTCGGCGACGTTGGCGTCCATCGCCTGGGAGGTGGCCGGGCGCCGCTCGGCGACCACGTCTCCGCCCGGCCGGGTGATCTTGGTGATCACCAGGGGAGTGGGCCGCCGGCCCCGTGCGGCGAAGGTGGTGTAGGCGGTGGCCATCTCCAGGGGGGTGACGTCGCTGGTGCCGAGGGTGAGGGCGCATCCGGTATCCGACGCCGGAATCTCCACCCCGGCCTTTGCAGCCACCTCGATGAACTTCTGCGGAGTTACGACCTCGTCCATCATCCGGGCGTAGATGGTGTTGACCGAGTTGGTGGTGGCCTCGATAACGTTCAGGTAGCCGTAGCCGCTGTTGCCGTAGTTGGACACCTTCCACGGCTCGGTTCCGTTGCGGCACCGGTCCGAGTCGATCGAGGTGCTGGACGCCCCGTTGAACGTCGAGTGGACCGACTTGCCCTCTTCTACGAACGCGGCGAGGGCAAACGGCTTGAACGCCGACCCGGCGGGCCGGCCGCCGCCGCTGCCGTTGACGTCGGCGGCGAAGTTGAACCCGCGGGCCCGGTCGATGCTGTCGACGTCCCGCCCTCCGACCATCGCCCTGACCTCGCCCTCCGGGCTCATCGCCACCAGAGCCGCCTCCGGGTCGGTCGGACGGTCGAGCACGGTGCGAACCGCCTGCTCGGCGGCCTCCTGCATCTTGAGGTCGAGGGTGGTGGTCACCTGCAGCCCGCCCCGCAGGATCTCCTCGTCGGACAGCTTGAACTCCGACTTCAGCAGGCGCCTGACGTACTCCACGAAGTAGCCGGCCCGGGCGGAGTCCATCTCGATTGACACGCCGGGCTTGAACTGGGCCACCAGGTTCTCCTGCTTGGCGGCAGCGGCCTGCTCTGGGTTCAAAAGGTCGAGTGCGAGCATCTGATCCAGCACCTGGTTGCGCAGGCCGGTGGCCTTGGCGGCGTCCTCGTCGATCTGGTACCGCTCGGGGGCTCGGATCAGGCCGGCGAGAAACGCCGACTGGCCGACCGTCAACTCGGATGCGGAGACCTTGAAGTAGGTTCGAGCGGCGGCCTCGGCCCCGTAGGCGCCCCGGCCGAAGTACACGGTGTTCAGGTAGTTCTGCAGTATCTCGTCCTTGGAGGACTGGCGCTCCAGCTTCATCGCCCAGAACGCCTCCTTGAGCTTTCGGGAGAAGGTGCGCTCGGTGCCGACCCGGGGAAATGCCTGGCGCACGTACTGCTGGGTGATGGTCGACCCACCCTGGACGATTCCGCCGTCCTCCCAGTTGGCCCGGGCGGCCCGGAAGATGCCCCTGACGCTGAACCCGGGATGGTCGAAGAAGTTGCGGTCCTCCACCGAAACCACCGCCAGCTTCAGGTTGTGCGAGATCTGCTCGAGCGGCACCACGATGCGGTTCTCCTCGCCGTGGAGTGTGGCGATCACCTGACCGTCGGCCGCCAGGATCTTCGAGGACTGCGCGGCGGGGGCAAGGGTCGGCAGGGGCAGCGTCACCAACCACAGGAACACCCCGATCCCGAGCGCGGTCAGAACGCCAACTATCCCGAGCGGCCACTTGAAGCGAGCAACGTCGGCTGCCGTCGGCAACCTGAGATCAACCACCTGCGACCTTTCTTCGCCAGGATCCCAAAAGCCTATCCGGGCGCCTCGCTGCTAGCTAGCGTCGTCCGGGAGGCCCCGCGGGAGGGTGGGCACGTCGGCCGGCGCCGGAGGATCGTAGTCCGGCGACTGGCTTGCGATCTCGGCCATGCTGGCCGGGGCGGTCTCGCCGGGACCCATCGCCGCCCCCCGGGCGCCGGGCGGCTTCAGTTCCGGGCTGACCTCCAGCCCCAACCGGCTGAGGGCCGACGTCAGTTCCTCCTCAGCCTTCTTCCTCTGGAACTCCGCCATCATCGACTCCTTAGCACCGCGGCAAACGAAGGTTCAGTTTAAGCCGTACAGGGGGCCGGCCGGATATGCCGAAGGCCACGGCGAACGAGGCTTACTTTCCTCAGCGGAAACTCACGGGGACCTCGGTTGCTGAGGCTGGGTGAGCCTCGTCCGGGGTCGTACACTGGTGGGAAGTTCCAGACTGGAAGACGAAGCATTTGATAAAAACCGGTGTTCAAGGAGCTCGATAAAGTGGCCCGTGGCTGCGTTATCTCCACGAGTGACTTTATGCGGGTCTGTTCAGACATTAGTTATGCCGAATGAGTGACGAAACCGACGAGCCCACAACCGTCCTCCCTGAGGACGTGGATCCAGCCTTGTCGTTCTTCTCCGAGAGGTGCGGCGGTAACGACTTTCTGTACGACAGCCACTGGCACACGCACCCTGGACGAATGTCGGCTTACTGTCCGCACAGCGAACAGTGGCCGGACTACCGGATCAGCGTCTACGAACTTCCTAGGGATCTCCCGGTCACAACCCGTTATTGGGTCGAGGGGTTTATGGCAGGAAACCTTCCAACGCCACCCGAGGACTTTTTCGACTGGGAGGGCGGGAAGTTCATGGCAAAGTGGCGGCCGCTCGCAGCTCAATTCGTCAAGACTGGGTACTGGCCCAACGAGGATCTCTTGCGCGATTACATGGAGGGACGCTGCACGCTTCCCCTCTTCGGGGAGAAGACAGAGCGAACAACATGATCTTCACCTCATTGACTAGTGAAGTCGCCGGCGAGCCCGGCATAACTAGCGGTTGGAGCCGACCTCCTTCGTCGGCGGCTCAACCGCCGATCCGTTAGGCATACCAGTTGAACCCAGCCCTTATCTCGGCAACAGTCGTAATGCTCGTCCTAGCAGCATTCTCATTCTGGAACGGTTGGTTAGGCTACCGCTGGAGAAGCACGAAGAGTGAGAATGACCTTCGGACCATGATGTCCAGAGAGGGGCGCACGGGCGAAAGCTTGACTGCGGCGAAGCAGGCTGAGGCAATTATTCGATTCCCACATCGCTTTATGTTCCTCGGATGGCTCTTTTCCCTCGGAGCGCTAGTTTCGTTGGTGCTGGTGGCAGTCGACCTACTCTCGTGAGAAATAGCCCGAATGCCCGGATGCCTTACTAGCCGCTGCAACCGACCGCCGGCTTCGCGGGCGGCGGCTGAGCCGGCAGTACGTTAGGCGGCACAACAAGGTTAGGACTTGAAAATGACGCCTGACGGTGCTCCACGCGATCTTTGGGAGAGTGCCAACGCCTACGAGCGCTTCATGGGGCGGTGGAGCCGGGAGCTGGGTCGGGCCTTCGTCAAGTGGTTAAGCGTGCCTGCGGGCCGGCACTGGCTTGAAGTGGGTTGCGGCACCGGGGCATTGACCTCAGCGGTACTCGAGATCGGGCGACCTGCTTCCGTAGTGGCAACGGACGCTTCCGAGCAGTTTGTGACGCACGCACGCGCCGCGCTTCCGGACCATCGGGTTCAGTTCCTCACTGCCAGTGCCGATGGGCTGCCGGCCAGGGCGGGTGGCTACGATGTAGTGGCTTCCTCTCTTGTGTTGAACTTCATCCCGGATCCAGCAGCGGCGCTCCGTGCAATGAGGTCACTCGCTGCCGACCGGGCTACGGTGGCGGCGTGCGTTTGGGATTATGCCGGAGGCATGGAGTTTCTTCGCCGGTTCTGGGACGCCGCAGTAGAGCTCGACCCTGCTGCTCGTCAGTACGACGAGGGTCAGCGCTTCCCGATTTGCTCCCCTTCCGGATTGGACGCTGCGTTCCGGCAGGCGGGCTTTTCTGGCATCGGGGTCGAGGCGCTCGAGGTCGCA
>DATABX010000296.1:0-4202 GCA_036259335.1 Actinomycetota bacterium | reverse complement strand
TCCGGGTTCGCCACGGATGCCTCGGCTACATCCCCCCGGATGTTTCCCTGATGTGGCTGGGCATTGTTGTTGTCTGCACTACTTATCGGCACGGCGGCGCCCGAATTAATGTGGGAAATCCAAGAAGGATCGCCGGGGAGGATCGACTGCGATGATCGAGGGGTGGTTACCTGCTTAGGGAACTATTTGTGCCGGCGGCGGGACTCGAACCCGCACGGGCATTCACCCAATGGTGTTTGAGACCATCTTGTCTCCCATTCCAACACGCCGGCTTATAACGATTGTAGACCGGTCGACATCAGCACTTGGGACCGATAACTGAATCAAGTCTTATTACGTCGACCCGGTGCGCAACAGAAATCGTGCGCCAGTTCATTTGCCGCCAAGCCACTCCGTAGTCTTCACACGCCCTACAGAAGATGGCCTGAATGTCGAGTGAATAATTTGTGAACATGTAGCGCGGGTACGAGTAAACCCGTTTCCTTAATCGGTTCCGGACGTTGTTCGTCACACGACAGCCGTCGGACTGGAGGAGACCCCTTAACAGGCGTTCTGGGAAGCGGCGAGCGATCGCTTTCTGCCATCCTTCGAGCTCGATTTTCCGAGAATGCTTGTAACCGCTCCCGTGCTGCGGGAAGAGGCACGGCCAATGCTTCCAGTAGGAAACGACATTGACGCATCCCGATCGGTCAACCCTCCCGGGGGCGCGACCGCTTTTGACGATAGCGATCGATTTCGCACACTCATCAAGAATCTTCGGGTACTTCGCATCGAGGGTGATTACGAGTCGATAGACAGCTCGAGGTCCAACGGTGATGGTCCCATCGCCAAGGTACAAACCTAGAAGGTACGCGTAATTCGATTCATCCAAAGCGGCAGGACCGCAGATTGGGCAGTCGTTTTTCTGGACGAACGAGTCGGTCGCTTCCCCTGCCGCCCCCCACATCCTGACGGTGGTTCGGGGTATCCCCGTCTGGCGGGAGACCTCGGAGTTATTCATGCCCTGTTCGAGGAGGGCCCTAACCCGCTCAAACTCATGCTGCGTTCTCAATCGTCCGTTCCCCTCAGCATTAGGAACGATTCTGATCGGGCAGTCTGACAATCCGGTCGCTGGGCTTCTAGGGGTTGACCGCTTCCTCCATGCTCCGGATAAGCGTCACGACGCCCGGCAGGTCGCCGTCCAGGACCCGCTTGACCACCGCGGTGCCGACGATCACACCGTCCGCCACGCGGCAGGCCTCGACGGCAAGCTCGGGGCTCGAGATGCCGACGCCGATCAGCACCGGCAGGTCGGTGTGCGGCTTGATCCGGTCCACCACCTCCGCCGCCACCGAGGCCAGCGACTCCTGCAGGCCGGTTACTCCCATCCGGGATACGGCGTAGATCCAGCCCCGGGACGCCGCCGAGAGCATCGAGGCCCGCTCGGCAGGGGTTGTCGGAGCCACCAGCTGGATCAGCGAGATGCCCTCTGCTGCGACCGCCGAAGCCAGCTCGCCCGACTCCTCGTACGGCAGGTCGGGAACGATCAGCCCCGAAACTCCGGCGGTGGCCGCCCGGGCTGCGAACGTCTCCAGGCCGGCCGAGTGCACCGGATTGAAGTAGGTCATCACGACCGCCGGCGTCGAGGTCCGCTTCAGTGCCTCCTTGATCAGGCCCAGGCAGCCGTCCACCGTGATCCCGGCCTCCAGCGCTCGAACCGACGACTCCTGGATGACCGGGCCGTCCATCACCGGGTCGGAGAACGGGATGCCCACTTCGATGGCGTCGGCGTAAACCCCGAGCTCGACGTACAGGTCGATGAACTCGCCGGGCGTGGGCAGGCCGCAGGTCAGGTAGGGAACCACCAGCTTGCGGCCGCTCTGAACCTTGGCCTTGAGGTGTTCCCCAAGGTCGAACTTGACCTGGGTGCTCAAAGCTGGAGGGCCTCGGCGACGATGTCGACGTCCTTGTCCCCCCGGCCGGACAGGCAGACAAGCACGTCCCCGTCGGGCCCTAACTGCCGGGCCAGGTCCAGGCCCCGGGCAACTGCATGCGACGACTCCAGCGCAGGAAGGATGCCCTCGCTGGAGGCGAGGTGACGGAACGCCGCGACCGCCTCGGCGTCGGTGGCCTTCAGATACTCGACACGACCGCTGTCCTTGAGCATCGAGTGCTCCGGCCCCACGCCGGGGTAGTCCAGGCCCGGCGCGACCGAGTGGGCGGGGAGAATCTGGCCGTCGGCGTCCTGCAGCAGGTAGGAGCGGGCGCCGTGGAGCACCCCCGGCCGGCCGAGGCCGATGGCCGCGCTGTGATACGCCCCCTCCTCCCCGGTGCCCGCCGCTTCGACGCCGTAAATCTTCACTTCCGGGTCGTCCAGGAACCCTCGGAAAATGCCGATCGCATTCGAGCCCCCGCCGACGCACGCGACAACTGCATCCGGCAGCTTCCCGGTCGACTCGAGCATCTGGGCCCGGGCCTCCCGGCCGATGACGCTCTGGAGGTCGCCGACCAGCTGCGGATACGGGTGGGGGCCGACCACCGAACCGATCACGTAGTGGGTGGTCTCCACACTGGTCACCCAGTCCCGGAGCGCCTCGTTGATGGCGTCCTTCAAGGTCTGCGTCCCGTTCGCCACCGGCCTAACCTCGGCCCCGAGCATCTTCATCCGGGCGACGTTGTGGCTCTGGCGGCGGGTGTCCTCGGCCCCCATGTAGACGCGGCACGGAATGCCGAAGTAGGCAGCGGCCGCCGCGGTGGCCACGCCGTGCATCCCGGCGCCGGTCTCGGCCAGCACCCGGGTCTTGCCCATTCGTTTGGTCAGAAGCAACTGGCCCACGGTGTTGTTTATCTTGTGGGCGCCGGTGAACGCCATGTCCTCCCGCTTCAGCCAGATGCGGGCGCCGCCCGCCTTCTCGGTCAGTCTGGAGGCCAGGTAGAGCGGCGTGGGGCGGCCGATCACCTCGCGATTGAGGCGGTCGAGCTCGGCGGAAAACTCCGGGTCGGCAAAGGCCTCCACCCGGGCGCTCTCGAGCTGCTGCAGCGCCGCCATGAGCGATTCCGGGACGAAGGTGCCCCCGTACTCCCCCCAGCGGCCGCGGGAGTCGGCCTGCGTAGCGGTCACCAAAAGGGGTTGGGTAGTCATGGCATTCAGTGTACTTGTGGTCGCCTAGGTGCGGTCAGTCTCCCGCTCACTCGGCGCCGCGGCGGAGTTATTCCGTACTGCCCCCCGCAAGCGTCGAGGATCAATACCCGCCCGCTGACGGAGGGGCGCCCGCCGGCGCGGTGGCGCCCACCGCCCGGCGTCACTTCGGGGGCCGGCGACGGTGCCGGTGTAGCCCACGGCGGCCAGCTCCTGCTGCAGGCCGTCGAGGTCGGGCGGCACTCCCCCCGGGTCCTCGAACAGCCAGTGCCCGAGACGGCGTTTGAGAACGTACCCGTGGTGGGTCTTCAGGTAGTGGTGCCAGGCGCACAGCCGGGCCAGGTTGTACAAGGTGGTCGGGCCTCCCCGGGCGACCTCGACCACGTGGTCGGTCTCCAGGTCGTAGATCTCCCCGCAACCGGGCACCACACAGCACTGGTCCCGCTCGACCAAAGCCGCCTCCAGCTTGCCCGGGATGGACCTTCCGACCTTGACCACCTTGCGGATGTCCTCGCCGTCGACCAAAAGGGCGGTGACCACCGGGTCCCGGGTCTTCATCCACTCGTTCACCGTCGACACCGGGACCGGCCCGACCCCGGGGACCTCGCAGATCTCCCCGGCCACGGTGTGGCCCCGGGTCAAAGCCGAGTGGTCGACCCTGACGTGCAAACTGGTCCGGGGCTTGGGGCGCAAAGGGTCCTCGGAACCGGCCGAGGCGTTGCGGGCCAGCTCCACCAGGGCGTCGGCCAGGGCCGCCTGGGGGCTGGTCCTGCCCTTCCGGCCTCGCTTGGAGGCCCGGTCGGCCACCTTTTGCCGGTAGGGCTCGATCGCTGCCAGGATCTCGGCGCCGGCAGCTTTGTCACTGGGTCGACTCCGAGGGAGCGTTTCGGCTGTCCGGGAGGTTTACGGTGGCCGCCGGGGCCGAGATCCTGGCGGCCATCGAGCCCTACCGGCAAAAGGTGGCCGACCGGGCCTCCAAGCGGGGCCGCAAGGGCAGGACCAGCCCCCAGGCGGCCCTGGCCGACGCCCTGGTCCTGATGGCGCAAAGGGTCCTCGGAACCGGATGCTGCGTTTTGCGCCATCA
>DATABX010000295.1:0-1637 GCA_036259335.1 Actinomycetota bacterium | reverse complement strand
GTCCACGCCGGATGGCCCCGGCTCCGTCTCCGGTGCGCCGAGCCTCCCGGCGGGGTTCACCGATACGTTCACGAGCCAGTACATCGATACCGGTGAGCTGCGCCAGCATGCGGTCATCGGCGGCGAAGGACCGCCGCTGCTGCTGGTGCACGGCTGGCCGCAGACCTGGTACCAGTACCGGCTCATCATGCCGGCGCTGGCCCGGGACTTCGAGGTCATCGCGGTCGATCAGCGCGGCATGGGTCTGTCGGACAAGCCACGGGATGGGTACGACATCGGCACCCTCGCCAACGACCTCGTCGCGCTGATGGACGCGCTCGGCCACCAGCGGTTCGCGATGGCCGGCTTCGACACCGGGATGTGGATCGCCTATGCAGTGGCCGCGGATCACCCGGATCGGCTCGATCGAATGGCCGTCGGGGAGGCCAACGTCCCGGGCGTGTCTGCCTCACCGCCCCTGTTCGTCCCCGGGCCGCTCAACCAGCGGTTCTGGCACCTCATGTTCAACCAGCTCCCCGGGGACGTGAACGAAGCACTCGTCAGGGGACGGGAGGACATCTTCATCGGCGCGGAGTACGCCGCTTGGGCCGGAACGCCACTGCCCGCCGAGGTTGTCACGTACTACGTCGACCGCCTCGCTTCCGACCCCGAAGCCCTGCGCGGCAGCTTCGAGCTGTACCGGGCGCTCGAGACCAGCGCCGCGCAGGCCGAGGAGCGCAAGGCGCGGCGGCTGACCATGCCGTTCCGCCGATCGCCAGGACGGGCATCGTAAGCCGCCGCGTCGCGCGCCGCGCCTCCTGAGCGAGGGTGGTGTCCAACGCGCGGTAGAACCCGAAGCTGCCGCGCAGGACGTCGGGGTCGGAGTAGAGGTCGAAGTAGTACCGCTGGACCTCGTCGGGCAGCCCCTTCTGGCCGCCCTGGATGGCGAACTCGTAGCCGAAGAAGACGTCCTCACGCCCCCTGACGAGCTGTTCGGTCATCTCGTCGTTGACCCTGTTGAAGGCGAGGTGCCAGAGCTTGTTGTTGATCGGCTCGGGGAGACCGAACAGGGGCGGCGAGGGGTTCACCCCCAGGGGCCCGGGGACCTCGGCGACGACCAGGCGGGCGACCCGATCCGGGTGATCCGCGGCCAGCGCGTAGCTGATGAAGTACCCGGTGTCGTGGCCGACCACGGCGAACCGCTCGTGGCCGAGCGTGTCCATCAGCGCGACCAGGTCGCCGGCCAGGGTGCCGGTGTCGTACCCGTCCCGGGGTTTGTCGGTCAGCCCGATACCGCGCTGGTCGGGTGCGATGACCTCGAAGTCCCGAGCCAGCTCCGGCATCACCAGGCGCCAGGCGTACCAGTTCTCCGGCCAGCCGTGCACCAGCAGCAGCGGCGGCCCCTCGCCTCCGATGACCGCGTGCTGACGCAGCTCACCAGTGTCGATGTACCGGCTGGTGAACGTGTCGGTGAACCCCGCAGGGAGGTTCGGCGCGCCGGAGACGGAGCCGGGGCCTTCCGGGGTGGACAGTGGAGTGGAGGATGAGCTCATGAGGATTTCCTTTCTTTTACCTTCTCGATCACCCCTAGGGAGAATCTACTAGGCTAACAACGGCGCCGTCGCTCCGAGAAATGCTTCGGCTTGTCCATTTGACCT
>DATABX010000294.1:0-5542 GCA_036259335.1 Actinomycetota bacterium | reverse complement strand
CTGGTCCAGAAGGCCGCCGATCTTCACACCCTGCGCCTCGCCGACCAGGTGAACCGGCACCTGCGCCGAGATCTTCTGGTCCCGGGCGACGTTGACGAAGTCCACGTGGAGGATGGTGCCGCGGATCGGGTGCCGCTGGATCTCGCGAGGAACGGTGAGGCGGGACTGGCCGTCGACCTTCAGGTTGATGAGCACGTTGCCGCCGGCCTCGGTGTGAAGCGCCTGGCTCATCTGCTTGGCGTCGACCAGCAGCGACACCGGCTCGACAGAGGGGCCGTAGAGGACTGCGGGGACCAGGCCGGCCGCGCGATAGCGGGAGGCCGGGCCTTTGCCCGTCTCAGTGCGCGGCTTTACATCGAGCGTGATCTCCATGAGTTACGAAGTGTAACCCGAAGCGAGCGGTCCCGCTGACGGCCCGCTAGTCGATGCCCTGGATGTACCGCTCGGGTGGGATGGCTTCCAGGTGCTCTCCCCGGAAGATCTCAGACACCGACTCGTCCTCGAAGACCGCCTTGATGGTCGAGGCGAGGATCGGTGCGATCGACAGGACCGTGATCTTGTCGCTTTTGGCCTCCACGCCCGCCGGCAGGCTGTTGGTGACGATCACCTCGGTCAGGGGCGAGTCCTCGATGCGCTCCATCGCCCCGGCGGAGAAGATGCCGTGGGTGGCGACGGCGATCACCTCCTTCGCCCCCTGCTCCATGAGCTCGACCACCCCTCCGCAGAGCGTCCCGGCGGTGTCGATCATGTCGTCGACCACCAGGCACCTCTTGCCCTTCACGTCACCGATCAGCCCGCTGGTCTTGCTGACGTTGCGCACGTCGGCCCGGCGGCTCTTGTTCATCACTGCGATGTCGGCGTTCAGGTGCCGGCCGAACTTCGCGGCGTGGCCGGCCCGGCCGGCGTCGGGGGCCACGATCACCAGGTTGTCCTTGTACTTGGTCTCCACGTAGGCGGAGAGGATCGGCAGGGCCGTGAGGTGGTCCACCGGCCCGTCGAAGAACCCCTGGGTCTGCCCGCTGTGCAGGTCGACGGTGAGAACCCGGTCGGCGCCGGCGGCGGCCAGCAGGTCCATCACCAGGCGGGCCGAGATCGGCTCCCGGGCCAGGGACTTGCGGTCCTGCCGGGAGTACCCGTAGAAGGGGATGACCGCGTTGATCCGCTTGGCGCTTGCCCGCTTGAGGGCGTCGATCATGAACAGCTGCTCCATGATCATCTCGTTGACCGGGTGGCAGTGGCTCTGGACGACGAAGGCGTCGGTGCCCCGGACCGACTCGTGGAACCGGACGTAGACCTCGCCGGAGGCGAAACGGCTTACCTCGACGTCCCCCAGGCGCATGCCCAGGTCGATTGCGATCTCCTCCGCCAACTCCGGGTTGGAGGTTCCGGAGAAGATCATCGCCCGCTTCTTCACGGCAATCTGCATCTACTGCTGCTCCAGCTTCCGCTTTCTAAAGGGCCGGGCGGGCACTCCGGCGACGATCTGGCCCTCCTCGACGTCCTTGGTGACCACCGAGCCGGCACCTGTGCCGGCGTTGCGTCCCAGATGGACCGGTGCGATGAGCGTGGTGTCCGAACCCGTGAACGCGCCGTCCTCGACCACCGTCCTCGACTTTACCTTGCTCTCCGTATCGTAGTTCGCAGTGATGGTCCCTGCCGCCAGGTTCACCCCTTTGCCGATCTCGGCGTCGCCGACATAGGAAAGGTGGGGAACCTTGGAGCCCTCGCCTACCACCGATCCTTTGATCTCGACGAAGGTACCGGCCTTGGCATTCGGCCCGAGACGGGTGCCGGGGCGCAGGGAGGCAAACGGGCCCACCGAGGCGCCGGCGCCGACCACCGACTCCTTGACCACCGAGAAGCTGACCTCGGCGCCGTCCTCCACCACCGCATCGACCAGTCGGGTCGACGGGCCGATCGAGCAGCCGGCGCCCACCCGGGTCGCGCCCTCGAGAAAGGTGAGCGGGCGGAGCACGGTCCCGGCACCCACCTCGGCCCCGACGTCGACGTAGGTCGTTTCGGGGTCCTCGATGCCGACCCCGCCCGCAGCCAGCTCGGCGAGCTTGCGGCGGCGCAGCACCCGGGAGGCCGCCGCAAGCTGCAGCCGGTCGTTGACTCCCCCGATCTCCGCCGGGTCGTCGGTGAGGACCGAGCCGAGGCCACCGCTGCGGCCGGCGACGACCAGCGCCGCATCCGGCAGGTAGTACTCGCCCTGGGCGTTGTCGTTGGTGATCCGGTCGAGGGCGTCGAACAGCTCGGCCGGCTCGAAGCACCAGATGCCGCTGGAGATCTCGGTGACCCGCCGCTGCTCGACCGAGGCGTCCTTCTCCTCGACGATGCCGGCCACCTCGCCGTCCGGGCCCCGCAGGATGCGACCGTATCCGGTGGGGTCGTCGAGATTAGCGGTGAGGACCGTCGCCTTGCGCCCGCTCGACCGGTGGGCCTGCACCAGCCGCTGCAGCGTCGGGACGGTGACCAGCGGGCTGTCGCCGGAGAGCACCAGGACGGTGCCGTCGAATCCTTCGAGGGCCTTTTGGCATCGCCGGACTGCGTCGCCGGTGCCCAGCAGCTCGGTCTGGTGGACGAAGACGGCGTCCGGTCGGACGCCGGCGACCGACTCGGATACCCGCTCGGCGCCGTTGCCGACCACCACCAGGACCCGTTCGACCCCCTGAAGCCGGGCCACTGCGTTCAGGACGTGGTGGACCAGAGGAAGACCGGCTGCCGGATGGAGGACCTTGGGGAGGTCGGAGCGCAGGCGCTTGCCGGCCCCGGCCGCCAGGATCACGACGGCGAGCGGCGAAGGGCGGGGGTTGGTCGTGGGGGATTGGCTGTCCATTACGCTCCGGGACAAGGATTCGAACCTTGACTAAGGGATCCAAAGACCCTGGTGCTGCCGTTACACTATCCCGGAAAGGCGCCCGAGCGTCCTTCGTACCATTTAACACCTCTGCCGGCCGCCCGTCGCGTCAGCGGGGAAGCGCCTGGTTTAAGAACCCCGCGCTGGGGCAATTGACCATCCCCTGTGGAAAAACTACGCTCCAACTAGTGCGCGAAGTCTCCGATACGGTTTATCGCGGCCGCAGCGCCCAGTGGAACCTGGTAATGGCCTCCATGGGTTTCATCGGCGCGAACACCGAGAGGCTCCACGCCCCCAACGGCATTTGGCTCTCCCGCGTCCGCCGGATTCCGCACGCCCGTGGAGTGGGGATCTTCGCCTTGCTGACCGCCATCGGAGCAAGCGTCATCGTCTCCGCCGGCCTGCTGGCGCTGCGGCAGACCGACGGCTTCGAGGAGCGGGCCCAGGGAACCCTGCGCCGTCAGTTCCTGGCGTCGCTGGCGGCGGCGCCGGTTCCCCTGGCAGCCCCGCCGGCCATCGAGGGGAGCGTCCCGGTACCGGTCCAGTTCCTTCCCGAGCCTGCCGGGCCGGTCCCCGGAGAGCCGGTCGCCCTGATCCGGATACCTTCTATCGAACTCGACAAGGTGGTGCTCGAGGGCACGGGCGACGACCAGCTGTCGCAAGGACCGGGCCACTACTCCTCGACCGCGATGCCGGGCGAGGGCGGCACGTTCGCGGTCGCGGCCCACCGCATGACCTACGGCGCACCCTTCGCCGGGCTCGAACGGCTGAAGCCCGGCAACCGCATCTCGGTGATCACCTCCGAGGGGGGCTTCGTCTACAAGGTCGCCCGGCGGGAAACCGTACCGTCGTCGAGGAACCGGGCCCTGACGCAGGCCGGAGGCGACCAGGAGCGGCTGGTCCTCACCACCACCGCCTGGTCCCTGAAGGGCGACAGGCGGCTGGTCGTCACTGCGCTTCTCGAAGACCGCGGCGAGCGCTCGGCGGCCCGGGTCCAGCTTCCGGCCGGCAACCCGGCGGAGCCGCCGCCCGAGCCGGTGGTCGAGGAGTTCGGCCTGAGCCCCCTGGGACGGCTGGCCGCAACCAACGTCACACCCCGAACCGCCGAGCCCCCCAAGCCGGCAGAAGCGGCGCCGCAGCCTCCCCCGCCTCCTCCTCCTGCGCCTGCTCCTCCACCGCCTCCTCCGGCCCCGGCACCCGCGCCGGCACCTGCACCTGCCACGGAGGCGGCGCCGCCGCCTTCTCCTCCTGCGCCGGAGCCGGATCCGCCTGCGATCACCTCACCGGCGATAGTGGCGCCCGAACCGTCGCCCACGCCGTCCGGCCCGGTGCACCGGGCGCCCAACCCGTTTGCGCCGGCCTGCCGCAACGGCATCGACGACGACGGTGACGGAGCGATCGACTTCCGGTCGCTGGACGGCGCCCGGCAGGACCGGGACTGCAACGGCGAGAACGACGAAGAGGAGTAGTAGGAGCTCTACCCTTCCACCAGCTCGGCCCCCGCAGGCGTTCCGCGGGCCAGCTCAACCCGGGGGAAGTGCCTACTCGCCGCCTCGGCAACCGTGCGGGCGTGGGCCTCGTCCCGGCACAGGCCGATAATCGCCGAGCCGCTGCCGGTCATGATCGACCCGAGCGCCCCGCTCGTAGCCATGGCCTCTTTGAGCTCCCGCAGCCGGGGCATCAGGTCGAAGGCGGCGATCTCCAGGTCGTTGGACAAGTTGGCGGCAACCGCCTCGATGTCCCCCCGGCTCAAGGCGTTGATCAGCGCGGAGGTGGTGCCGGGAGGCCTCCCGTTGCCCGAGGGCCGGCCGCCCAGCGGCACGAGTTCGTCGTAGTGCTGGTAGACCTTCACGGTCGAGAGCACCGCGTCGGGTATTCCGATCGCCCACCACAGGGTGGCCGGCGTCGAGATCGGTTCCAGCCGGTCCCCGATTCCGGTTGCCAGGGCGACCCCGCCGTGCAGGCAGAACGGCACGTCGGCCCCCAGGCGCCGGGCGAGCTCTTCGATGTCCAGCGAGCCGGCGCACTCCGGTCCCTCGAGCTGCTGCAGCGCGACCAGGGCGGCGGCGGCGTCGGCGCTGGCGCCACCCAACCCGGCGCCGATGGGAATCCTCTTCTCGACGGTGATCGACGGGCGTTCCGAGCACTGCAGGCGGGCGGCGGCAACGGTCCTCTGGACGATGTCCGGCGCCGCGGGCACCGCGCCGGTTAGTCCCTCCGCCCAGCGGATGGCCACTTCGGAGTGCTCGGCCGGCTCGACGGTCAGTTCGTCGGCCAGGCTGATCGACTGCATCACCGACTCGATGTCGTGGTAGCCGTCGGGCCGGCGGCCGACGACCGCCAGCCACAGGTTCACCTTGGCCCTGCCGATTGTTCTGATCACCTGAGCGCCCTCACCAGACCGGCGAACTCCTCGAGGCCGAGAGACTCGGCCCGGACCCCCGGGTCGACCCCTGCCCGGGCGAGGGCCGCCTCCACCTCGCCCACCTCCAAACCAAGTCCTGCAGCCAGAGTATTCCTAATTGTCTTGCGCCTCTGGCCGAACGCCGCCCGGACCACCCGCATCAGCTCGTCGCTCGAGACCTCGACCGGTTGGGGCCGCCGGGTCAGCCGCACCAAAAGCGACTCCACCGCCGGCACCGGCCAGAAGACCGACGCCGGCACCTTCCCCAGGACCCGCGC
>DATABX010000293.1:0-9585 GCA_036259335.1 Actinomycetota bacterium | reverse complement strand
TCAAGGCGCTGCTGGCCCAGGCGATCACCTCGCCGGTGCGGTTCACCGACGCCATCCGCCGCATGCGGGCGGACGGCTTTACGAGTTTCGTCGAGGCGGGGCCCGGAACGGTGCTCCGCAAGCTGGTTCACCAGATCGACGCCGGCGCCGACCTGGCCGGCGTATCGAACGACGAAGAAGCAACGTCTCTCGGGTTGGCCCTGAAGACCGGCCCGGAAGAGCTCACCCCAAGGAGGAATCCCATCTCGAACAACCAGCCCCAGCCGGCCGGAGCGTTCTCATGATCGCCTGGACCGACTCGAACTCCGACATCACCCAGGGCGAAGCCCTGGTTCTAGACGAACGCCTGGTGCTCGCACCGTGCAGCGGGCGTTTCTGCCCGGCCATGACCCAGCCCTTCACCCGTGAAGGGGAGTACGTCATGGAGGGCCAGGTAGTAGGCAAGGTAATGTCCGCCGGGGGCCAGGAGGTGCCGGTCAAGTCCTCGTTCGCCGGCTGGATGATGGGCTACATGCTGCCCAACGGCGCTCCGGTCCGCGGCTCAGAGCCCGTGCTCTGGCTGAGACAGAACTGATGCCGGTTCGTCCGAAGCAACCCATAGCTGTCTAGAATCGAACGATGAGAGTAGCCATAACAGGCCTGGGCAAGGCCGTACCTACACGAGTTGTCACCAACGCCGAGATAGCCCCCCGAGTCGGCGTGGACACCACATGGATCGAAACCCGCTCCGGAATCCTCGAGCGGCGCTATGCAGCTCCGGAGGAGTCGACCTCCTCCCTGGGGAGCGCTGCGGCGATCGAAGCGCTGGAAGTCGCGGGGCTGGATCCCGAGAACCTGTCGATGGTCATCTGCGCGACCTGCACTCCCGACTACCTGCTGCCCGCCACGGCAAGCATCATCCAGGACAACATCGGCGCGGTGCGGGCGGGGGCATTCGACCTCGGCGCCGCCTGCTCCGGCTTTGTCTACGCCCTGTCGATGGGAGCCTCGCTGATCGGGACCGGAGCCGCCTCCAGCGTGCTGGTGGTGGGCGCCGACCTGCTCAGCCGCCACATCGACCACACCGACGCCATGACCGCTCCCCTGTTCGGCGACGCCGGAGCCGCGGTGGTGCTCGAGCCCGACGAGTCGGCAGAGCCGATCCAGTTCGAGCTCGGCTCCGACGGCTCGGGCCTGACCCAGGTCTACATCCCGGGCGGCGGGAGCCGGCTGCCAGCCGACGGCAGCTCGTCGTTCGACCTTTCTTGCCTCAACATCAAGATGAACGGCCGCGAGGTCTTCCGCAACGCGGTCCGGGTGATGACCGACCTGTCGGCGAGGTTCGGCAAGGACGGCTTCGACCTGCTGGTTGCCCATCAGGCCAACCGGCGGATCCTCCACGAGTGCGCGGTGCAGCTGGGTGTCGACCCCGAGAAGGTCTACATGAACATTCACCGCTACGGAAACACGTCGGCGGCGTCGATCCCGCTGGCGATGCACGACGCCTGGATGGAGGGCAAGCTGAGCCCCGGGGACCGGCTGCTGATGGTGGCGTTCGGCGCCGGATACACCTGGGGAGCCGCGCGGATGAACTGGACGCTGCCCGCACCGGCGGGTGTCGAGGCCGCCGGCGCGATCGAGCAGCTGGAGCCGACGCCGGCGTGAGCGTAGAAACCGCGTCGTTGGAGGGACGGGTGGCTCTGGTCACCGGCGCCGGCGGCGGCATCGGCCGGGCCTCAGCGGTGGCGCTTGCCGAGGAGGGAGTCCGGGTTGCCGTCGGCTACCGCGGCAACAAGGACGGCGCTCAGGAGACCGTCGCTCTGTGCGAGGGATCGATGGAGTTCAACATCGACGTCTCGAGCACCGAGAGCGTCTCCGGCGCGTTCGACGAGATCGAGCAGGCGATGGGCCCGGTGGAGATCCTGGTGAACAACGCCGGCATCACCCGGGACGGCCTGCTCATGCGGATGGGCGAAGCCAACTGGGATGAGGTGATCGACACCGTGCTGAAGGGCGCGTACCGCTGCACCAAGCGGGCGCTTCCCGGCATGCTGAAGGGCCGCTGGGGCCGGGTGATCAGCATCGGCTCGGTTGTCGGGACCACCGGGAACCCGGGGCAGACCAACTACGCCGCCGCCAAGGCGGGCCTCGTGGGGTTCTCGAAGGCGCTGGCTCTGGAGGTGGCCGCCAAGGGCATCACGGTGAACGTCGTGGCCCCCGGGCTGGTCGAGACCGACTTCATAGCCAACCTCCCCCAGGCGGCACGGGATGCGTTGCAGAGCCGGGTCCCCATGGGGCGGGCGGCGACTGCCGACGAAGCCGCAGAAGCGGTCCGCTTCTGCGCTCGGGCGACCTACCTCACCGGCCAGGTCATCGGGGTCAACGGGGGGTTGGCCTAGCGGGCCGGTTCCGGCGGTTCGGCAGCGGGTAGATTCATCTCAAACACTAAGGAGGAACGAAATGGCAAGAGAGGAAGTCCTGGGCGCGCTCAAAGAGGTGCTCGTAGACAGGCTCAAAGTTGACGCAAGCACCATCACCGACGACGCCAACCTGTTCGAAGACCTGGGGCTGGACTCCATCGACCTCATGACCGTCGTCATGGCGGTGGAAGAGCGGTTCTCGATCGAGGTATCCGACGACGAGCTGGAGGACGTGACCACGCTCGCCCAGGCGGCCGACCTGCTGAGCAACAAGGTGACCTCCAATGCCTGAGAAGCGCCGCATCGCGGTAACCGGCATCGGGCCGGTTACCCCTGTCGGCATCGGGATCGACCCGTTCTGGGACTCGATCGCCGCCGGCCGCTCGGGAGCGGGCCACGTAACCCAGTTCGACACCACCGGCTTCGCGGTCAACATCTGCGCCGAGGTTTCCGGCTTCAAGATCGACGACTATCTCGAGCCCCGCCGCGCCCGGCGCATGGAGCGGTTCACCCAGTTCGCCTACGCCGCAACCAAGCTGGCCCTGCAGCACGCCGGCCTGGACCCGTCGGACCCCGACCCTTCCCGGGTGGGTGTGGTCATCGGCTCGGGCGTCGGCGGCCTGCGGCTGATCGAGGACGACACGATGAACCTGAACACCAAGGGCCCCCGATCGGTCGCACCCGACCTGATCGCCCGGATGATGGCCAACTCGGCCTCCGGCGCCGTCGCCATGGAGTTCGGTTTCCAGGGTCCCAACGAGGCGACCGTCACCGCCTGCGCCGCCAGCGGCAACGCCATGGCGCGGGCCATCGACCACATCCGCAACGGCAACGCCGACATCGTGATCGCCGGGGGCTCCGAGACCCCCATCACCCCCCTGGGCCTCGCCGCATTCTGCGCTGCGCGAGCCCTCTCCAAGCGCAACGACGACCCGGAGCACGCCTCCCGGCCGTTCGACCTCAACCGCGACGGGTTCCTGCTGGCCGAAGGATCGACCGTTCTGGTGTTCGAGGCGATGGACGTCGCCCAGGCCCGAGGAGCGACCATCCTGGCCGAGGTGCTGGGTTACGGCCTGTCCGCCGACGCCTACCACCTGGTGATGCCCCAGCCCGAGGGCGTGGGGGCGGCCGCGTGCATGCACATGGCGCTGGCCGATGCCCGGCTGACCCCGAGCGACATCGGCTACATCGGCGCCCACGGCACCGCCACCACCCTGGGAGACGCCGCCGAGACCAAGGCGATCCGCAAGGTGTTCGGGGACTCCCCTCCCCCGACCTCGTCGACCAAGTCGATGACCGGCCACCTGCTGGGCGCCGCCGGCTCGACCGCAGCCGCGGCAGCGATCATGGGCCTGGTCAACCAGACCCTGCCGCCGACGATCAACTACGAGACGCCGGACCCCGACTGCGACCTGGACGTGGTGCCGAACCAGGCCCGCAAGGCCACGTTCGACGCCGCGATCATCAACACCTTCGGCTTCGGGGGCCACAACGCCTCGATAGCGTTCGGCAAAGCCTAGGCCCCTCGGGCCGATGATCAGACTGGGCGTAGATCTGGTCGACATCGCGCGACTCGAGCTGCGGATGCAGACCTGGCCCAGGCTGGTCGACCGGCTGTTCACGCCGGCCGAGCAGGCCTACTGCCTTGGCAAGCCCCACCCGGCGCAGCACTTCGCCGCCCGGGTGGCGGCCAAGGAGGCAACCTTCAAGGCGCTCGGCAAGGGGTGGCCGGGGATTTCCTGGACCGAGGTGGAGGTGGTGTCAGGCGCCGACCGCACCCGGCCCTCGCTGCTGCTCACGGGCCGGGCGGCCGAACTGGCCGGCCACTGCACCGCCTTGATATCCATGGCGCACGACGCCGGCATCGCGATGGCCGAGGTGCTGCTGCTGGACCAGCCTCCGGCCTGATTTCTCCTCAGCCTTCGGTCGGCGGATTCTCCAGCCGGCGGCGCAGCTCCTGCTCTCGTCTGAGCAGATCCTCTTCCCAGGCCCTCAGCTCGTTGACGCCGTGGGCCGGCGGCTTGGCCCCCGAAGGGTGCCCGTCCTGCGACGATGCGGGCGGCTTGGGAGGCCCAGGATCGGGTTGCGGCTTACGAGCCGCCGGGCGTACCGGCCCCCCGGTCATCTCGAGAAACCGCGGGTCGTCATCCGGTCCCAGGGGCCGCTTCGGCGTGCCGGTGCGGTCGGCGCCGTAGCCCGGCCGCTGGGGGCTCAGAGTGCCCTTCTCCGGCCGGCCGAGGAGCAGCCAGGCCAGCGGGCCGACGGTCGGCAGGAAGATCACCACGGGCAGCCACAAAATCTTCGGCAGTCCCCGGCACCTCTCCGGTGCAGTGGCGATCAGGTCCAGAAAGGCGAAGATCGTGATGCCGATGGAGAACAGGATCACCGCGCCGTAGAACACCCGCCAATTCTCCCACCTTCGGGTGAATTGATCAGTACGACTGTGCCCAGGTGGCCAGCTCGGTGGCGTTAGCCCCGCAAACGATGCAGTCGCCCTGCTGCTCGGTGGGGTCCAGCGTCAGGACCCGGATGGTCGCCTTGGTGTCGTCTTTTACCCTGGTCTCGCACTCGGGGTTGCCGCACCATCCGCCCTTGACGAAGCCGCTGGCGTTGGCGAGCAGCTCGGTCAGCTCGCCGTAGGAGTCGGGAGCGAAGGTGTGGGCCTCCCGGAAGTCGAGCGCCGACCGGAACAGCGACCGCTGGATGTCGTCCAGGAGCTCGGGGATCGCACCGGGAAGCGACGTCAGCGGCAGGGCGGTCTTCTCGCCGGTGTCCCGGCGGTAGGCCATCACCTGTCCGGCCTCCAGATCCCGGGGACCGACTTCCAGCCGAACCGGCACCCCGCGCAGCTCCCACTCGTTGAACTTGTAGCCGGGGCGGTACTCCTCCCGGTTGTCGACCTTGACCCGGACGTCACCCAGGGACTCCGAGATGCGCTGGACCGCCTCGAGCACCGTCGAGCGCTGGTCATCCTTGTAGATCGGAACGATCACCACCTGGAACGGCGCCAGCTTCGGAGGCAGGCGCAGGCCCTTGTCGTCGCCGTGGGCCATGATCAGGCCTCCGACGAGCCGGGTCGAGACCCCCCAGGAGGTGGCGTAGGGGAACTCCTGCTTGCCGTCCCGGCCCAGGAACTGCACCCCGTACGCCTTGGCGAAGTTCTGGCCGAGGTAGTGGGAGGTGCCGGACTGCAGAGCCTTGCCGTCGCGCATCAGAGCTTCGATCGCCAGTGTCTCGACCGCTCCCGGGAACCTCTCGGAGGCGCTTTTGCGGCCGGTCAGCACCGGGATGGCGAAGTCCTCCTCCACCGCCGCCCGGTAGACGTCCAGCAGGATCATCCGGGCCTCGGCGACGGCCTCGCCGGCGGTTTCGTGGGCGGTGTGACCCTCCTGCCACAGAAATTCCGAGGTCCGAAGGAACAGCCGGGTGCGCATCTCCCACCGGACGACGTTGGCCCACTGGTTGTAGAGCAGCGGCAGGTCGCGGTAGCTCTGGATCCACTTGGCGTAGGTCTCCCAGATGATCGTCTCGGATGTCGGCCGGATGATCAGCGGCTCCTCCAGCTTCGACCCGCCGCCGTGCGTCACTACCGCCACCTGGGGGGCGAACCCCTCGACGTGGTCGGCCTCCCGGTCCAGCAGGCTTTGGGGGATCAGCAGGGGGAAGTAGACGTTGGAGTGACCGGTCTTTTTGATCCGCCGGTCGACCCCGGCCTGGATCGCCTCCCAGATGGCGTAGCCGTAGGGCCGGATGACCATCGACCCACGGGCAAGCGAGTTCTCCGCCAGCTCGGCGCCTTTGACCACCTGCTGGTACCAGGCGGGGAAGTCCTCGGACTGCTTGGGAAGTGCCATCAGAACAACAGACTACCGGAGAATCCGGCGGCCGAACGCCCCTACTGGAACGGGTTGGCGAGCGGCCGGGCGATGTCCAGGAACAGCAGGGCGAAGGTGAGCATCACCAGGAAGCCGAGGACGACTCCGGCAAACGGGAGGACCTTTTTGGGGTCGATCTTCCGGCGGAACACCTTCTCCAGCCCGAGCACCAGCAGGTGCCCGCCGTCGAGCGGCGGGAGCGGCGCCAGGTTGATCACCCCGACGAAGACGATGAAGTACCCGAGGAACGACACCAGGCCCTCGATCTGCCCGGCCGACGTCGCCTGCCCGGTGAGCCGGGCCGCCCCGACGAGTCCCACCGGCTGCTCCTCGGTGATCTCCCGCTCTCCCGTGCCGCCGAGGGCCTCGAAGATAACCGGGACGGCGGTGAAGATCTGCCCCGTGCCGATGACGCTCTGGCGGATCGCCCCGCCGGTGGTCTTGAGACCCTCGCCCAGAGCCCAGATCGGGCCCTCGTTGACGGTCTCGATGTTCGGCAGCACTCCGATCTGACCTACCCGCTCCACCTCGTTGGGCCGGTTGGGGTCGGTGGCCGCCTCGCCCTCCACCGGGGTGACCTGCAGGTTGAGCGTCTCGCCGTCCCGCTCCACCTCGAAGTCGAGGGTCCGGCCGATGCTGGGCTGGATCAGGGCCCGAACCTGGTCCCACTCGGTGATCCGGGTGCCGTCGATCGCCACGATGCGGTCTCCCGGCTCCAAGCCGGCCGCCTGGGCCGGAGCCGGCTGATCGCCGATCTCCTCCGAAACTTCGTCGACCGTGGTTCCGATCTCCGGGATCCCGGAGAAGCCGATCAGCGCCGAGAACAGGATCACCGCCAGGATGAAGTGGGTGCACGAGCCGGCAACCAGCACTATCGCCCGCTGCCAGGCCGGCTTGGCGCCGAAGGTGCGGGGCAGCTCCTCGGCGGGAACCTCCTGGAACGGGTTCATGCCGGCGATCTTCACGTAGCCGCCGAGCAGGATCGCCTTGACGCCGAACTCGGTCTCGCCCCGCCAGCGGGAGAACAACCTGGGGCCGAAGCCGACGAAGAACTCCTCCACCTTGATGCCGAACTTGCGGGCGGTGATGTAGTGGCCGAACTCGTGGAAGGTCACCATGAACAGCAGGGTGACGATGAAGATCAGGACGCCGGTGAGAAAGTTCAAACGAGACTCCTTGAATCGATGAGTGACGCCGCCTCGGACCGCGCCCAGGCGTCCTGCTCGAGAATCGCCTCGAGCGACGGCTCGCAGGAGGTGTGCCGTTCCAGAACGCTCTCCACCACGGCTGGTATTCCCAGGTAGTCGAGCCGTTCGTCGAGAAACGCCCCGACCGCGATCTCGTTGGCGGCGTTCAGCACCGCCGGGTAGGTGCCGCTCTGGCGCCCGGCCTCGAAGGCGAGCGCCAGGCAGCGGAACGTCTCCAGGTCGGGCGGCTCGAAGGTCATCGACTGGGCGGTTGTCCAGTCGATCCGGCCGGCCGGGGCTCCGAGCCGGTCCGGCCACGCCATCGCGAGCTGGATCGGCAGTCGCATGTCCGGCGGGGCGGCGTGGGCGAACACCGACCCGTCCATGGTCTCCACCATGCCGTGGACCATTCCCTGCGGATGGATCACGACCTGGATTTCGTCGTAGGTCAGCCCGAACAAAAAGTGCGCCTCGATGACTTCTAGCCCTTTGTTCATCAGGGTCGAGGAGTCGACGGTGATCTTGGGGCCCATCGCCCAGACCGGGTGGTTGAGGGCGCCGGCCACCGTGACCTCCTTCAGGTCCTCGCTGGTGCGGCCCCGGAACGGCCCGCCGCTGCCGGTGAGGATCACCCGGCGGACCCGGTCGGGCGGCAGCCCGTCGAGCAGCTGCCACAGGGAGGAGTGCTCGCTGTCCACCGGGCGGAGCTGACCCTCCATCACCTTGCTCATCACCAGCTCGCCGCCGGCGACCAGGCTCTCCTTGTTGGCCAGCGCCAGGGTCTTGCCGGCCAGTACCGTCGCCATGGTGGCCCGGAGGCCGGCCGCACCGACCACCGCGTTCAGCACCAGGTGGGCGTCGGACTCCTGTACCACCCGCTCGGCCGAGTGCTCACCCTCGAAGACCACGGTGCCGTCGGGGGCGGCCACCGGGCCGTTCACCACGCCGGCCAGCGGGACCCGGAACTCGCTGAGCTGGTCCGACAGGGCGGCCGCGTCGGAGCCGGCCGCCAGGGCCACGATCTCGAAGCGATCAGGGTAGGCCCGCACCACCTCCAGCGCCTGCCGGCCGATGGAGCCGGTGGAACCGAGGATCGCTATCCGCAGGCGCTCGGGGGTGTCGAAAAGATCCATCAATCCATGATCGGTCATTTCCGGGACCTAGTAACCGAAAAGTTGGAGCGAGAAGAACACGGTGGGAGCGGTGAACAGAATGGCGTCGATGCGGTCCAGAGCTCCCCCGTGCCCGGGAAAGATCGTTCCCATGTCCTTGATTCCCAGGTCCCGCTTGATCAGCGACTCCACCAGGTCTCCCAGCGGAGCGACCGCCGAAACTGCCAGCCCGAGCAGCGCGGCCTCGACCGGAGTCCACGGTCCGAGCGCCGGGCCGGCAAAGAACGCGATCGCGACGGTAGCCAGCGTAGCCACCGCCGCCCCCTCCCAGGTCTTGTTCGGCGAGATCGACGGCGCCATCGGGTGGCGGCCCAGCTTGGAGCCTCCGGCGTAGGCGAAGATGTCGTACACCGCCGCCGCGCCGATCGCGGCAATTGTCACGCCCCGGCCGTCCGGGCGTCTGGACAGCAGCCCGACGAACGAGCCGAGCAGCGGGATGTAGACGACCCCCATCATCGTGATAGCCACGTTGGCGACCAGGTTGGCCCGGGTCTCGAACGACATGTACCACCCGAAGCAGGCGGCGAGAGTGGCGAACAGGGCGAGACCGGCTGCGGCCTGGCCGCTCAGGAACACCCCGACCAGCACGACCGCCCCGCCGATCAAGCCCAGAGCGGTGGCCGGGTTGTGGCCGGCGTTGCGGGTGGCCCGGTAGAACTCGGCCTGGGCCAGCATGATGACCACGATCGCCAGGCCGAAGAACGCCTCCGAGCCCAGGTAGAGCAGGCCGACCACCAGCGCGGCGAGCGTCAACCCGGTGAGGATCGCCAGCTTCAGGTTGCGGCCGCCCCCCTTGCGGCCCGGCGCCGGCGCTGCCGAGTTCTTGCGTCGATTCATGCAGGGAGCCTACAGGCTGGGACTCATCGCACCCCGGAGGTCAGACCTCCAGCAGTTCGGTCTCCTTGTGGCCGAACATCTTGTCGATCTCCTCGACGTAGTGGTCGGTCAGCTT
>DATABX010000292.1:0-4875 GCA_036259335.1 Actinomycetota bacterium | reverse complement strand
CCAGCGGGCCTTCACGGTCTCCCCGCAGGACGAAAAGGCCCTTCCTCGTACCGATCAAAACCTCGGTTCCCATCGCGCTCTCTCCCTTCGCCTTGAAGCGTTTCAGTCCGGCAGGCTCCAGCCTGCGGGACTGAAACGCTTCAAGGCGAGGGGAGAGAGCGCGATGGGAACCGAGGTTTTGATCGGTACGAGGAAGGGCCTTTTCGTCCTGCGGGGCGACCGTGAGGGTCCGCTGGAGATCGCCGCCCGGCACTTCGACGAGGTCCCCGTCGACTTCGCCTGCTACGACCCCCACACCGGCACCTACCTGGCCGGAGTGACCCACTGGCCCGACGAGTTCAAAGAGTTTGCCCCCGGCGGCATCACCGGTCCCCGCATGTGGTTCACCGAGGATGTCGAGGGCGAGTGGATCGAAGCGTCCGGGATGCAGTTCCCCGACGACGCCGGCGCGAAGCTCGAAAAGGTCTGGGCGGTCCAGCCCGGCGAGGCGGAGGGTGAGGTGTGGGCCGGAGTCGCCCCGGCAGCCCTGTTCCGCAGCGGCGACGGCGGGCGCACCTGGGAGCTGAACCGGTCGCTGTGGGACGTCCCCTCCCGGCCCAAGTGGCAGGCGGGCGGAGGCGGCCTGTGCCTGCACTCGATCTGCCCGTATCCCGGAGACCCCTCGCAGCTGACGGTCGCCGTGTCGGCAGCCGGCGTCTGGCACACCGAGGACGGCGGCAAGACCTGGAACAAGCGGATCAAAGGCCCGCCCCGCTGGCCGGAGGAGGCGCCGGACGAGGAGCAGATCCAGTGCGTCCACAACGTGCACCGGTCGCCGCTTCAGCCCGACACCCTGTACCTGCAGTACCACAACGGCGTCTTCCGCTCCGACGACGGCGCCCAGAGCTGGCAGTCGATCGCCGAGGGGCTGCCCAGCGACTTCGGCCTGCCGATGGCCATCGACCCGAACAACCCGGACCGGGCCTTCGTCATCCCGCTGGCGTCCCAGATCGACCGGGTCACGGTCGACGGAGCGGTCCGGGTCTACGAGACCACCGACCGGGGAGCCAGCTGGACCGCCCTGGAGAACGGGCTGCCGAAGAAGGGGGCCTACCTGACCCTGCTGCGGCAGGCGTTCTGCACCGACGGCCAGGACCCTCTCGGAATGTTCTTCGGCGCCACCTCGGGCGACGTCTACGGCACGGCCGACGGCGGCCAGACCTGGTACGAGGCGGCCCGCCACCTGCCTCCGGTGCACTCGGTGCGGATGGGCCGGCTCTAGGACCCCGGACGCAAATCGTCTCCGTAGTCCCAACGCTCGCCCCGGATAGGAGGCCGCTTGGTTTAGCGAGGCCGCCGAAACGGAATACCACAGAGCACAAGCCCCATCAGAAAGGAGTGATATTGGCCTCCAACAAGAAGATGATTCTGGGGATCGGGGCCCTGCTCGTGGCCCTGGCGCTCATTGGGTTCGGTGTGTTCGCCGCATTCACGGACACCGAAACCACCGAAGTGGCCACCGATAGCGGTAGCCTGGACATCACAGGTGCCTCCGATATCCAGATCACCGAGGTGGCTCCGGGAGACATCGCTTTCCGGGACCTGACGATCGAGGTCCCTGACGCTGCGAACGACGGAGACCTCATCCAGGCGATCCGGATCTCGGTTCCGGCGCCCGAGCCTGGCGACGACCAGGCCGGAGCCCCGACCGACACCGGCGACCCGGATGGCGACACGCCCGGCCAGTCCCTGCTCACGGGGGCCAACGGCCTGCGGGTGACACTCGCCACGTGCAGCGGCGATTGGACCCTGCCGACAGCGGACGCGCCGCTGGGGACGGACACCGCTCCGGCCGACGGCATCGACGACTCGGCCACCTGCGGCGGAGAGATAACCGTCACCCAACCCGAGATCCCGCTCAACAGCCTGGTGAATGCGGACACCTTTGAGTTCGGGGCAGCTGAATTCGGCCTGGCGCCGACTGCCACCGGTACGATCCCGGACGGGTCGACGATGAACCTGATCGCCCAGTTCCGCCTCCCCGCCGAAGCGGACAACGCCTATGAGAACGCTTCGCTCACGCTCGACATGGAGTTCGAAGCGGTGCAACGTTCCGGGGTCAACCGCTAGCCCAAGGCCCGCTCGCCCGGGCACTCCCCAGCGGCTGAAGCTACCGGTGGCGGCCGCTGGGGAGGTCGCCGGGCCCGGCAACCCGGACCAGCTTTGACTTTCTCCGAGGTGCCTTTGCGCCCGCTGCGCATCGGGGTGTCGATGCTTGGGTACGCGCTTCTGGCCGCGTGCCTGGCGGTGGCCGCCGTCCCCCTCTACGGGGTGCTGACTGGGGACTTTCGTCTGCTGCCCGTCCTGTCGGGCTCGATGGAGCCGGGGATGGAGCGTGGAGACCTGGCCTGGGTGGAACCCAAACCGCTGGCCGACCTGCAGGTCGGCGACGTGCTGGTCTTCAACTCGCCGACCCGGGGTTCGACTCCCGGCCGCCGGACCATTCACCGGGTGGCCGAGTTCGTCGAGCCGAGCATCATCCGTCCCGACGACGTCAAGCCCGGGGCGGTCTACATCCGCACGAAGGGCGACGCCAACGAGGAGGTCGACCCGTGGATCGCCGCGGTCACCGACCCCCGCGTCTGGGTTCGGACCCGGGTGATTCCTGAGGTGGCGACGCCGCTGGTCGTCTTCGGTCGAAGCGGGCTGCTTGTAGCCGCACTCCTTCTGGCGGCCGTGGTCATCGGCGCCTTCGGGTTTCAGATGCTGCGGCAGGCGGTTGGTGATTCGGAGCGGTCGAGCTCCGGCGCCAGAACCCGGCCGCCGCCGGGTCCTCCGGAGGCGTTTCCCGGAACCGGCAAGCCGGCCGGTTGGGTCTCCGCCTTCTCGTTGCGCCCGCTGTTCGAGCGCACCGACCGGACTCCGGTGCATCCGGCTCCGGCTCCGCCGGCGACCGAACGTTTCAGCGATCCGGGCCGGCAGTGGCGCCGGTCGGCGGCCCTGGGCTCCGTCGCCGTCGTCGCGGTCGGCCTGACCGCGCTCGGCGCCGCAGTGGCCGCCTGGTTCTCCGACACCGAGACCAGTCGGAGCGGCCTGCAGGCCGGCACGGTCGATCTCGAGGTCGGCGACTCCACGTTGACTCTCACTATCTCGGACCTGCTTCCCGGCGAGCAGGTCGAAAGGGTCGCCGAGCTGCGCAACACCGGGTCGATCGCGTTGAGTTGGGTCCAGCTCGAGGCGATGGGTTCGCAGGACCCGGTCCTCGATCCGACCGCCGGGCTGCAGCTCGGCGTCGACTCGTGCAGTGAGCCCTGGGAGATATCCGCAGGTACCCGGCCCGTGGCATCGTGCCGGGGGACCTCGCAGGTCCTGGTGGCCGACCGCCCCCTGCTGGGCCGCAGCGACCTGGATCCGGCGGCCCTGGCGTCTCGATCCCCCGGGGGGTCCGACCACCTGCGTTTCACCATGCGGCTTCCGCAGGACGCGCCGGCGGGGCTGGACGGGGCCGAGCCGGGGGTGACGCTTACGTTCCGGGCGGCGCAGAGAGCGCCGTTGAACCGGTGAGCCGGCCCCGTCTCGGCCGGCGGGCCGCGGCGGCGGTTCTGGGCATCGTCGGGCTCGGGCTGGCCCTGCAGCTGCTGCCGCCAGAGCGTTCGCAGGCGGCTCCCGGTGACGTCGACCTCCAGTTGTCGATAACCGGGAGTCCAAACGCGGGCGTCCTGGGCCTTCTGGCGGCCTCGATCGACTGGACGGTGAGGGTGACCAACAGCACCGACGCCGAAGCGATCACCACCCCGGCAACCGGCATCGTCATCCGGGACGAGATCTCGGGAATCGCGTTGAACCTGCTCGTGGGAGCACGGCAGAATCCATCGCCGACCACCGGCTCGTACAACGCCTCGACCGGAACCTGGACGATTCCGTCGCTGGCATCCGGCGCTACCGCCACCCTGACCTTTCGCACTCAGTTCACGCTGGCGGTGCTCAACTACAACGCGATCCTCACCGCCCAGGTCACCGCGGCTTCCCCAACCGACCGGGACTCGACCCCGGCCGAAAACGCCGAGATCGGCGATGAGGACGACGAGGCGGTTTTCCGCACCGGGTACGGCACGCTGCGGACGGTGGGCAATCTGGTGTGGAACGACACCAACGCCAACGGCACCTACAACGCGGGTGAGCCGGGGGTCCCCGGCGCGCAGGTGATTGTGGAGAGCGCAGGCACCCGGCTCTTCGCCGGCCACACCGATGCCAACGGCGCCTGGTCCTACAACGGCCTGATATCGGGGTCGTCGATCGTGGTCACCTTCATCGCACCCACCGGGTACGTGTTCACCGCCCCGAACGTCGGCGCCGACTCGGCCAACTCCGATCCCGTCCCCGATGTCCCCACCGCAACCCGGGCATCCACCCCGGCTCGGACCGTGTCGTCGAACGATCCCAACATCGACGCCGGGCTTCGGGTCAGCGCCGACCTCTCGATCTCCAAGTCGGCAGCGCCGGCCTCGGGACCGGCCCCGCACAGCGCCGACTACACGGTGACCCTGGCCAACGCCGGCCCGGGCGCTGGAGCCGGGGTCCAGGTGGTGGACACCTTCCTGGTCGGGGGGCAACTGGTCCCCGGGTCCCTATCGGCACCGGCGGGCACATCGGCTACCGCGTCGGCCACCGCCGTCACGTGGACCGTCGGATCGGTGCCGGCATCCCAGGCCCGGGTCCTCAGCTACCGGCTCGTACACCCCGACCCGGGCTTCCACACCAACCGGGCCCGGGTCGGGGTGCACGAGCCGGTAGCTGAGAACCCGGGTCTGGGATGCCGGCACCGATCCGACGGTCCACGTGACGGCGGTGGCCGACGCGGTAGCCGATGTGCCCACCGGTGCCGATAGGGACCCG
>DATABX010000291.1:0-6969 GCA_036259335.1 Actinomycetota bacterium | reverse complement strand
AGCTGGTGGACGGCGACACGCTGGAGCGGCTGTTCCAGCGCACCCGTGCCGGGGGCTCGGAGATCGTGGGGCTGCTGAAGAAGGGGAGCGCCTTCTACGCGCCGTCGGCCGCCACCGCCCAGATGTGCCGGGCGATCCTCGACGACTCGGGCGACGTGCTGCCGGTCTGCGCCTGGGTCACCGGCCAGTACGGCATCCCCGACGTGTACCTGGGGGTGCCGGCGAAGTTGGGCCGGGAGGGAGTAACCGAGATCGTCGAGCTGGACCTCAACCCGGACGAGCTGGCGCAGCTCACCGAGGCCGCCGACGCCATCCGCACCCGGTGCGCCGACCTGGCCAAGATCGGCGGCTAGGGCCCGTGCAGGACCCGGCACTGGTCATCGTGAACGGGCTGCTGAAGTCGGCCGACGAGGCGGGTCTCAAGGCGACCCAACGCTACGAGAAGGACGCGCACTACCAGGCGACCCTGTGGAAGACCGCCGACGTCGCAGTTGCCGCTCTGGGCATAGAGCAGGTCGACGCACCCGGCGCCGAGCACCCGGTCTTCCGCCTCAGAGGCGTCGAAGCTGGTCCCGAGACGGATCCGGCCTGACCCGGTGCCTGTGACCGGCTAGGTCGCCGCCGGCGTCGGCTCGCCTTCGATCCGGCCCGCCCGGCCGTACTCCGTCTGCTCCTTCGGATCCTTCCGGTCGCGCCGGGACCGGGCAAGCGATCCCTGAGCCGCGCCGGACAGCGTGGCCTGGGCATACCGCTCGCTGAAGCCGGACAGAAACGAGATTCCGGCGACGAAGTACATCGTCTGGCCGGCATCCGGGGGCGCCAGCGTAAGGAACCTGCCCCAAATGAGCACGTAGATCGCCGACGCGAACACGCCGCCGACCAGGGGCCGGAACCCGGCCAGAAGGGTGAGGGCGCCGTGTTCGGTGTTGTGGTCGGGGCGCAACTGTCCCGAGCCCATCCGGTACATCACGCTTGCGATCGCCCCGAGCCCCCCGGCGAACAGACAGATCAGAAAGTGGTCCAACGCCTCGAAGTCGGTGCGGCCGTCGTTGAGCAACTTGACCGTGCCGACCAGGCCGCCCGCCAGAACCGCCAGGTAGCCAAGCCCGTAGAGCAGCCCTTTGCTGTAGGCGAACTGAGCGCCCCAGCGGGCCGAGGCCAGGTACTGATCCTCGGCGGCCTTCAGGTCCTGCTTCGCCCGCTTCAACGCCTGGTCGATCCGAAGGGTGCGCATCTCCTCCGGCTCGTTGGCCATCGTGTCCAGGACCGACAGCAGATAGACGATCAGCGAGTACATCAGCTTGTGGAGCATCCGGCTGTTCTCGGTGCGGAGCAGCTGCGTCGCCTTCTTCGACAGCGCGGTGCAGCGCCACAGCGCCTCCTCGAACTCGGGTGTGACACCGACGACGGCTTTGGGCGGGTACCGCATGTGGATGCGCAGATGGTGCTCGCCGGGCCGGCATCCCGAGCGGCGCTCGGTCAGGACTGCACCGCCGTGGATCTGTTTGCAGAAGTAGGCGTCCTCGATGCAGCCGTGCTCCCGCTCGTAGGCGTCGGTCAGGTTGGGACCGTACCGGGCATGGACCAGGCGGGACGCCTCGTCGTCGTTGTGGTCCCGCGACATCTTGTGGCGGACGTCGATGAGCTGGTCGAGGGTCACCCGTCCGTGCTCGATCGCCCAGTCGTACTCGCCGACCCTTTGGTCCTTCGGGATGTCGTCGGTCGACATTTCGCCGCGCCGTTGGCCGGCCCGCTCCGTCAGGTTTGAAAATAGCTGCATGCAACCGCTCCTCGGGATGCCGTTGGTCTGGAATGCCATGTTTTCAAAAGCCCGTAGTAGCGGCCTATGGGGAGACCGACCCAATTCGACCGGCCGGCGCCCCAAATTCCGGTGGGTACTTCTGGCACCAGGATGGCCAGTGGGGGAGTATTCGGGAGTGAAGCCGCCCGCCTTTTCGAACCCCTAGTTGCTGGAGCCCCGTGCGCTGGTCCTGGCCGCTCTGGCGGCGGGCCTGGGAGCCGTGGTCCAGGGTTCGGCCGGGTTCGGATTCTCGCTGGTCGCCGCACCGCTGCTGACCCTGGTCCACCCCGAGCTGGTTCCCGGCGCCGCCACCGTATGCTCGGCCGGACTGAACCTGTTGACCGTGTACCGGACCCGGAACGACCCGGCCGACTGGCGCGGGGTGCGCTGGGCCGGCGCCGGGATGGTGCCGGGTACCCTGGCCGCCGGCGTGATGCTCGCCGTGATGTCGCCGCACGCCGTGGCGCTGACCGTCGGCGTGATGGTCCTGGCGGCGGTGCTGCTCAGCCTCGCCGGCCTGCACATCGAGCGCACCCCGATGTCCATGCTGGGGGTCGGCGTGGTGTCGGGGTTCATGGGGACCGCGTCCACCGTCGGAGGGCCGCCGATGGCCCTGGTTTACCAGAAGGAGACCGGTCCGCTGATCCGCGCGACGCTGAACCGCTACTTTTTGCTCGGAACCGTCCTGGCGGTGGCCGCACTCGTGCCGGCGGGCCTGCTGGGGTGGGCGGAGCTGCGGACCGGTCTGGTACTGATTCCGGGGGTGGCGGCCGGCTTTCTGGTCTCCCGCCGGCTCCACGGGCTGATCGACCGGGGGTGGGCTCGGCCGGCGGTGCTGGTGATCTCTGCGGCGTCGGCCGCCGCGGTTCTGGTGAAGGAGCTGCTGTAGCCGGGATCCCGGCTCAGCCCGACTGAAGAAGGCTGGCGATCTCGAAAGCCAGGTCCAGGGACTGCCGGGCGTTGAGCCGGGGGTCGCAGAGGGTCTGGTAGCTGTTGCGGTCCTGCAGGTGGTCCTCCAGGACCTCCTCCACGCCGCCCAGGCACTCGGTGACCGCGTCGGGCGTGAGCTCCAGGTGCACGCCTCCGGGGATCGTGCCCTCCTGCTGGTGGACCGCGAAGAAACCCTTGATCTCGGTGAGGATGTTGTCGAACCGGCGGGTCTTCACCCCGCCCGCGGTGGTGAAGGTGTTGCCGTGCATCGGGTCGCACACCCAGACCACCGGGTGGCCGGACCGGCGTACTGCCTGGATCAGAGGCGGCAGCTTCTCCTCGATCAGGCCGGCGCCCAGGCGGGGAATTACCGTCAGGCGGCCCGGCTCCCGCTCGGGGTTGAGCCGCTCGCACAGCTCCAGCAGCTCGTCGGGAGAGGTCGCGGCGCCGATCTTGATCCCGATGGGGTTGCGGATACCGGAGAGGAACTCGATGTGGGCGCCGTCCGGCTGGCGCGTGCGCTCGCCGGCCCACAGCATGTGGGCCGAGCAGTCGTACCAGTCGCCGGTCAGGCTGTCGCGCCGCGTGAGCGCTTCCTCGAAGCCGAGGATCAGCGCCTCGTGGGAGGTGTAGAAGTCGACCTGATGCAAATGGGAATCGTTCGCCAGGTCGATGCCGCACGCCTCCATGAACCTCAGGGCCATCGAGATCTGCCGGACGATCGCCTCGTACTGCTGTCCCTGCCGGCTGGAGGCGACGAACTCCTGGTTCCACATGTGCATCTGACCGATGTCGGCGAAACCTCCCTTGGTGAAGGCCCGGATCAGGTTGAGGGTGGCCGACGCCTGGTGGTAGGCGCGAACGAGCCGCCGGGGGTCCGCCCTGCGGGACTCCGGGTCGAACTCGGGGCCGTTGACCGAGTGGCCGCGGAAACTCGGCAGCTCGAGGCCGTCGACCAGCTCGTTGGGCGAAGAGCGGGGTTTGGCGAACTGGCCGGCGATCCGGCCGACCTTGACCACCGGCAGGCCGCCGGCGTAGGTGAGCACCACCGCCATCTGGAGGATGACCTTCAGCATGTCCCGGATCAGGTCGGGAGAGAAGGCGTCGAACGACTCGGCGCAGTCGCCGGCCTGCAGGACGAAGGCCCTGCCTTCGCCGGCCTCGGCCAGCGCGGCGGTCAGCGCCCGAGCTTCGCCGGCGAAGACCAGGGGAAGCATCCTGCGGATCTCGGCAAGGGCGACGTCGAGCTCCGACGGATCCCAGTCGGGCTGCTGGGCGGCTTGCTTGCCGCGCCACGAGGCGGGGGACCAGGTTGTCTGCATGCCGATATGTTCGCGTGATTTGAGCGTGTCTGCCGCCTTTGGATTCGGAGCCTCCCCATCGGGAGGCCGGTTTGTCGGGTTATCTCCGGCTTTCGGCCGGCTTCTCCTCGAATCCATCCGGAGGCCCGAGCTTGGGGTGGGGGTCGAGCCGGCTGAGGCCGTTCCACGCCAGGTTCACCAGGTGGGCGGCGACCTTGTCCTTGCCCGGCCGCTCGGCCTCCATCCACCACTGGCCCACCAGCGCCACCATCCCTACCAGGGCGTGGGAGTAGAGCACCGCCATCTTGGGGTCGAAGTCGAGCCGGCGAAACTCTTCGGCGACAATGTGCTCAACCTGCGAGGCGATGTCGCTCAGCAGGCTGGCGAAGTTGCCCGACGAGCTGGCGACCGGGGAGTCCCGGACCAGGATCTTGAAGCCCTCGGTCTCGTCTTCGATGTAGGTGAGCAGCGCCACCGCCGCCTGCTCGAGCATCGCCCGGGGGTGGGTGGCGACCAGGGCCTTGGTCACCCGGTCCAGCAGCTGCTGCATCTCCCGGTCGACGACCACCGCGTAGAGGCCCTCTTTGCCCCCGAAGTGTTCGTAGACGACCGGCTTGGAGACCTTGGCGCGCTGGGCTATCTCCTCGATCGAGGTGGCTTCGAACCCCCGCTCGGCGAAGAGCTCCCGTCCGACGTTAAGGAGCTGCTCTCGCCTTTGGTGGCCGGTCATTCGAGCCCGCGGCACGGAGGCCGCGGTGCTCAACGGGCTTCCAAACGGCATCGCAAGCTTTCACTATACGCGTTTGGCCGCCATCTGTTCCGGGGTGGGCTTCTTCACGTTGCGGGCCAGGCCGAGGCCTTTGAGGGCCGAGATGAACCAGGCGCTGGGGTCGAAGTCGAACTTGCGGAGACCGTGCTTGTACGAGGTGGGGAAGGCGTGATGCGAGTTGTGCCAGCCTTCGCCGAACGAGAGCAGGGCCATGATCCAGTTGTTCGTGGACAGGTCCTTGCTCTTGTAGGGACGCTCCCCGTAGAAGTGGCAGATCGAGTTGATGCTCCAGGTGACGTGGTGCAGGAAGAAGATCCGGGCCAGGCCCCCCCAGATGAAGGCGGTGAGGCCGCCCATCCAGCTGCGGGTGATCGCCAGGCCGATGACGCCGGGCAACAGCACCGAGGTGAGGGCGATCAACGGGAAGTTCTTGTCGACCTTGCGGATCGCCTTGTCGGCCACCAGGTCGGGAGCGAACTTCTTGATGTTGGTCTTCTCGGAGTCGAAGAACCAACCGGTGTGAGCGTGCCACAGGCCGGTCAGGACGCCCTTGACGCCCTCGTGCTCCTCCAGGTGCGGGGAGTGGGGGTCGCCGGGCTTGTCGGCGTAGGCGTGGTGCCGGCGGTGATCGGCGACCCAGCGGATGACCGGGCCCTGCAGCGCCCCGGACCCGGCTACTGCGAGAGCCACCTTGATCGGCTTGACCGTCTCGAAGCTGCGGTGGGTGAGCATCCGGTGGAACCCGACGGTGATACCCATGCCGGTGATCACGTAGAAAACGAAGAACAAGGTGAGGTCCAGCGCAGCGACCCCCCGGCCCCAGAGGAGCGGGATGCCGATGGCCGCACCCAGGAAAGGCAGAATGGTCACCGTCAGAGCCAGCCGGCGTTCAAGCTTCAGCGTCCGCTCGGAAGGGACGACTGTGATGCTCTGCTTCGAGGGCTTTTGTGCCTGAGGAGCAGCTACTGCTTGCGTCATTAGGCGATTCCTTTCCGTGGGAACTACTTACGCTTACGCATCCGTAACCTACGATACAGTAGGTTCGTCGTCAACTCCGGCAAAAAGTTACGGAGTTTTCCCGGCCGGGCCCCAGGACGTAACCCCTCATCCGCATATTTCGTTTACCCGGTTAGGACCACGCGGGGGAGACGCAAAATGGGTCGTTGGGGTACGGCCGGGAAGGAGTTTCGATGATTCGCGGAGCTATCCAGTCCGTGTATCTTGCCGCCGGGGTGGTGGTCGCCTACACCCACGCCTACCTGTCGGTGAGCGACTGGCAGACCGCGGTTTCGGCGCTGGGCGCCATCTTGCTGTGGCCTCTGCCGCTGCTTGGGGTCAGCCTGCACCTGGGCACGATTCTCTAGATCTTTCGCAGCAGGATGCTGCGCTTGACCTCCTGGATCGCCTCGGTGACCTTGATTCCACGGGGGCAGGCGTCGGTGCAGTTGAAGACCGTCCGGCACCGGTAGGCGCCGTCGGAGGAGCTGAGCAGCTCCAGGCGCTCGTCGCCGCCCTCGTCCCTGGAGTCGTAGATGAAGCGGTGGGCGTTGACGATCGCCGCCGGGCCGACGTACTGGTCGTCCGCCCAGTAGATCGGGCAGGAGGTCGTGCAGGCGGCGCACAGGATGCACTTGGTGGTGTCGTCGAACCTCTTGCGCTGCTCCGGAGTCTGCACCCGCTCCCGCTCCGGGGCGTCCTGGTCGTTGATCAGCCAGGGCTTGACCGCCTTGTAGGCGTCGAAGAGCGGCTCCATGTCCACGATGAGGTCCTTTTCCACCGGCATGCCGCGCAGCGGCTCGACCGAGATCGGCTGCTCGAGGTCCCGGCACAGAACCGCGCAGGCCAGGCGGTTCACCCCGTTGATCAGCATGGCGTCGGACCCGCAGACACCGTGGGCGCAGGATCGGCGGAAGCTAAGCGACCCGTCCTGGTGCCACTTGACCTGGTGGAGGGCGTCGAGCACCCGGCCGTTGTCCTCGACCTCGACGTCGTAGGACGCCCAGTAAGGCTCCTTGCCCGGCTCGCGTCTTTGCACCTTCAGATTGACCGGCAGCATCGCTACAGCCAGTCTGGCAGGTGTACCGGGCTATCCGCCGCCGGAGCGGCGTCTATGCGTGGTTGAACTGGTCGAGCATGCCCCACCTCGCGCTCGACGCCTGGTGGGGCAT
>DATABX010000290.1:0-8458 GCA_036259335.1 Actinomycetota bacterium | reverse complement strand
GCCAGGGCGTCGGCCGCCCCGGCCGGCGTGCCGTCGAGCGACGGGGTGGACGCGGCGGCGTGGGTCGCGGGGCCCGGCTTCGCCGACTGGTTCATCACCGTCGGCACGGCCGTGCCCGAGATGGCCAGGACCATCATGGTGAGCCCGGCCAGCGCCTTGTGGACGACAACGTTGTCGGCCAGGGGGGCGGTCTGCGACAGGTCGGGTGCCTGGCCCATCAGCTGGGTGGCCATGTGACCGAAGCTGAACGCCTTGCGCTCCAGCCCGGCCAGCAGGAGCGGAACCGGGAGAAAGGCGTTGCGCAGCGTGGCGTTGACGTCGGTCAGCTCGTCACGGCGACACCGGCACTTGGCGCACTTGTCGAGGTGGGCCTGGACGGCCACGCGGTCCTTCTCGGCCAGGTCGCCCCGGACGTAGTTGCCCAGCCGGCCGACCGTGGCGCGACAGTCCTCGCTGGCCTCGGCCTTGAGGTGGGCCTGAAGGTACGCCTCCCGGAGACCCTTGCGGGCCCGGTAGGCCAGGGCGGCCACGGCGTTGGGCTTGATGCCGATCCGGCGGGACACCTCGGCCGGGGACAGGCCCTCGACCTCGGTGAGCCACAGCACCGTCCGCCACCGGGCGGGAAGCGCCTGAAGGGCCTCGCCCACCAGGTTGCGCTCGAGCCCGAGGAGGGCCATGTCGTCGGCCTGGCTGGTGCCGGCGGTCTCCGGCATCTGGTCCCGGAGGTCGATGCGCCGCTCCCGCCGCAGCCGGTCGGTCGCGGCGTTGCGGACGCAGGTGAGGAGGTACGGACGGAAGGCGATCTGACGCCCGGCCATGCGGGGCAGGGCGGCGAACACCCGGGCGAAACCCTCGGCCACTGCGTCTTCGGCGTCGGCCGCCGATGAGGCGCACATTCCGGCCACCTTGCGGGCGGCGTCGCGGTGCCTCAGGTACAGGGTGCCGAAGGCGCTGCGGTCGCCCTCACGGGCCCGATCGAGGAGCTCTTCCTCGCTGACGAGGGAGGCGTCCGTCAGGTTGATGAAGCTCAAGGTGTCGCTCATGGCGTCCCCTCCAGCCCACGAAACGCCCGTGGAACGCCCAGATGACGAGAATCCACATCAATTCTCGCATATCTCACGCCTCGTGACAAAAGGGACCGATGTGCGGCACGCTGCGTGGGCACATCGACGGGGACGAGGTTCGTCAGCTGCGTGAGGTCGGACGCTCGGACACCGGTTGCGGACGGGCCTGCCAGAAGCCCGGCCGCGGGAGTGGGAAGCGTCGTCGGCCTGGGGGATCGGCCCACGTGATGCTCCTTGACCTTGGGCGGCCCGCCACCCGGCCGCCTGGTGAGGAAGCTATTCGCCGGTTGTTCACCCGATCCTCTTGCCGGCGACACGGATGCCCGGAATGTCGCGTTTGCCAGGGGGCCGAACGATGTCCGCAAGGTACGCACGACAGCACTTCGGCGGAAGGCCGCCTCGTGTCACAAAGTTCGCGAACCAGGGCATCGCCCCGAGGAGTCCCGGGACCGCCGGAAGGAGGTCAGTCCCAGGTCCGCAGGTCGGTGATCGGCTTTGCCCCCGCCTCCAGCGCCGTGACGACCTGCACCTGGACGTCGAAGCGCAGACCGGACCGGATGATGTCGTGGACCTCGGTGGCCAGGTGCTGGTGGTCGATGCCGTCGGCCGCCGGCACCACCTCGCAGCGGAGCACGTCCTTGTGCTCGACCCGGTCGATGAGGAACCGGTAGGCCGCCACCGACGGGATCTGGGCCATCACGGCCGTGACCTGGCGGGGGTGGAGGAACATTCCGCGCACCTTGACCGCTTCTCCGGTCCGTCCCAGCCAGCCGACGAGGCGGGGGGACGGGCGGCCGCATGGACAGTCGCCGGAGGCGAAGGCGGACAGGTCGCCGGTCCCGAAGCGGACCAGCGGGTAGTGGGCCGAGAACAACGTGACCACCACCTGGCCCTCGCCCCCGTCGAGACGGGGCGCGCCGTCGTCGAGGGCGCACACCTCCACCAGGGCGTCGGTCGGGACGTGGAGCCCGGAGGCAGCCTCGCATTCGAACCCCAGGGTCCCGGACTCGGCCGTCCCGTACATCTGGCGGACGACCGGCACCCGTTCCTCGAGCCAGCTCCGCAGCGACGGCGGGAGCGGTTCGGCGGTGACCAGGGCCCGCTGGAACCGCAGCGGCGGCCCGCCGAGCTCGTCGGCCTTCTCCAGCAGCGCCTTGAGGTAGCTGGGCAGGCCGATATAGGCGGTGGTGCCGAGATCCCGGGCCGCCCGGACCGCCAGGTCGAAGTTCCCCACACCGGCCGGCACCACCCGGCACCCGAGCGCCCGCGAGCCCTCCTCGAACATCACCCCGGCCGGTGACAGGTGGTACCCGAAACAGTTGAGCACCGTGTCGTCCGGCCCGAACCCCGCCGCCTCCAGCGCCGGCGCCGCCCGCCAGGCGTCGGCGACGTCGGGTTCCGGCTCGTAGAGCGGGCCGGGCGACTGGAAGATCCGTCGGATCGCCGTCCCCGGCGCCAGGAGGCCCCCGAACGGCGGGTCCTTGGCCTGCAGATCGACCAGATCGTCCTTCGACAGGACCGGGAGGCGGTCGAGGGCCGCCACGTCGACGAGGTCGTCGGGGACCAGGCCGGCGCCGGCCAGCCGGGCGGCCAGCGCCGGGACGACGTCGGCCGCCGGGCGGAGCACATTGAAGACGCGCTCGTCGAAGGCCGCCCGGTACTCCTCCACCGCCGTGGGGTTCACAGCCATCGCTTCCGCCGCTTGTAGTGCTTCACTTCCCGGTAGCTCTTGCGGGCGCCGCCCTCCGACAGCCCGAGGTAGAACTCCTGGACGTCGGGGTTCGAGGCGAGCTCGGCGGCGGGGCCCTCCAGCACGATCCGCCCGTTCTCCATCACGTAGGCGTGGTCGGCGATCTCGAGCGCCCGGCGGGCGTTCTGTTCGACGAGCAGCACGGTCGTGCCGATCTCGCTGTTCAGCGCCTTGACGCGGCCGAAGATCTCCTCCACCAACAGCGGGGCGAGACCGAGCGACGGTTCGTCGAGCATCATCAGCTTCGGTTTGGACATCAGCGACCGTCCGATGGCCAGCATCTGCTGTTCACCGCCCGACAGGTAGCCGGCCTGCTGGGTGCGCCGGTCCCGGAGTCGGGGGAAGAACTCGTAGACCAGATCGAGGTCCTCGGAGATTCCCGACCGCCGGGTGTAGGCGCCGGTGAGGAGGTTCTCGTGCACGGTGAGGTGCTCGAACACCCGCCGGCCCTCCATGACCAGTGAAATGCCCATGCGGACGATCTCCGCCGGGTTGGCCCGGGTGATTCGCTTCCCTTGGTAGGTGATGTTCCCCTGGGTGACCTCACCGTGCTCCGAGGGGAGGAGACCGGCCACGCCCTTGAGCGTCGTGCTCTTGCCGGCGCCGTTGGACCCCAGCAAGGCGACGATCTTCCCCTCGGGCACGGACAGCGACAGGCCCCGCAGGACCAGGATGACGTCCTCGTAGATCACCTCGATGTTGTTGACCTCGAGGACCGGGCCTCCCCCGGGGAGGGGGCCGGGTGCCGCCGGCGCCCCCTGCGCTTCGACTCGTTGGGCCAATGGAGGCCTACTTTCCGACCTCGACCTCGACCTTGATCGGGTCGTGGATCTTCGTCCAGGCACCGCCGGTGAACTGGTAGACGGGGACTGCGTCCATTCCGGCGTGATAGGCGTCGCTGAAGCTGATCGGCGACGACACCGGCGTCGTGAAGTTGTCGATTTCCTCCAGCCCTTCCTTGATCGCCGGCCCGTCGATCTCGTCGGGGTTCTTCTTCAAGGCGTTCTCGATACCCTGAACCATCGACGCCATCGTGAACCACCCCTGCACGTAGTGCAGGCCCTTGGCCTTGGCGTCCGTGCCCTTGCCCTGGAGGTAGCTGTTGATCTCCGCCAGCCCGGGCTCGTCACCCTTGGGCGGAGCGAACGGCATGATGCCGACCATCTTCTCGGCCGACGCCCCGGCAAGGCGCGCCGTCAGCTCGTCGGCGCACCAGTTCAGGCAGATGACCTGGGCTCCGGCCTTCTGGTCCTGCAGGTTGCTGATCAGCTTGGCGGCGGGGGACGCCACGTTCTGGATGACCACGTAGTTGGCTCCCTGGGACTTCGCCTGACCGATCTGGGCCACGAAGTCGGTGGCCCCCGCCGGCATCGCGTAGCTCCTGAAGCCGATGTCGAGTTTGTGGTCGGCGATGTACTTCTTCCCGTCCTCCAGGGGGGACGTCCCGAACGGGCTGTCGTGATGGAACACCGCCACCTCGACGTGCTTGTCCTTGTTCTGGTCCGAGATCCACTGGAGGGCGATCCGCATCTGCTGGCTGTAGCTCGCCCCGGGGAAGAAGTTGTACGGAGTGACCTTGGGGTCGGTCAGCGTCTCGGCGTAGGAGGCCGACATGAACGGGATGCGGTCGGCGTTGACCCGCGGCCGGAGGGCCTCGGTGTCGCCCGTCCCCCATCCCATGAACACCTTGGCACCCTCGGCGACGTACTGCTGGTAGAGCTGTTCGGCCTGGGGCACCCTGTAGCCGTAGTCCTGCCACGTCAGGGCCAGCCGGCGGCCTTCCACACCCCCTTGCGAGTTCCGGTACTCGATGTAGTCCCGGATGCCCTCGGCGTACGGAGTGCCGACGTCGGCCGTTGCGCCGGAGAGGTCGAAGATCGCCCCGATCTTGATCTCCTCGTTGCCGCCGTCGCCTCCGGCGCCCGAAGCATTGTTATCGTCGCCACCGCCGCAGGCGACCCCGGTGAGCAGCACGAAACAGAGTGGTAGGGCCAGCTTCCTGGCGAAGCGGATCATCGCAGTCCTCCTTGGAGAGCGGAATTCGACGCCGGCGGAATCAGTAACGGAACGGCCATAACCGGAAATAGTCCTTGGTCCGCTGCCACAGGCGTGCGAGGCCGCGGGGCTCGAACAGCAGGAAGGCCACCAGTACCAGGCCGAACAGGACCAACTGCACGGCCGGCAGCTCGCGGATGAGAAACGAGAAGTCACTGGTCTGCAGCTTCTGGCCGATGCGGGTGATGTAGGCGGGGAGCCACAGCATGAAGGCGGCCCCGTAGATGGCGCCGGAGATGCTTCCCAGACCACCGACGATGATCATGGCCACGAAGATGAACGACGTGTTGAGCTCGTAGTTTTCCCAGGTGACGATCGTGCGGTAGTGGGCCTGCAGAGCCCCGGACAAACCGGCCAGGCCACAGGCGATGGAGAAGGCCAACACCTTGTAGGCCCCGACCCGCACCCCCATCACCTCGGCGGCGATGTCCTGATCCCGGATGGCGACGAACGCCCGCCCGAGCCCGGTCCGGAACAGGTTGACCCCGGCGAAGACCACGAAAGCGGTGATCACCAGGAGCAGCCAGTACCACCGGAAGTCGGAGTCGATCCGCCAGTCGCCGATCGCCGGATAGTTGGCGGTGGCGGTCCCGTGGCCCTCCGTCAGGTACGGCCAGCCACGGAACCGGTTCGAGAGGATGATCTGGGCGGCGAAGGTCGAGATGGCCAGATAGAGACCCTTGAGGCGAAGGGCCGGCAGCCCGAACACCGCTCCGATGGCGGCGGCGAGCAGCGTCGCCAGGATCACGCTGACCGGCATCGGGAGGCCGGCCCGACTGGTGAAGTTGGCGGTGGCATAGGCTCCCACCCCGAGGAATCCCGCGGTCGCCAGGCTGACCAGACCGGTGTAACCGGTCAGGATGTTGAGCCCGACGGCGGCGATGACCGCCAGCAGGATGAGGTTGACGGTGAGCAGCCAGTAGGTGTCGAGGCGGAACGGCAGCACCGCCGCCGCCGCCAGGACCAGGACGAGCCGGGCGTACTCGGCCTTGGTGTGGCGGAGGGCGAAGTCCTTCCGGTATGTGGTCTGGTAGACGCCGGTGGCGGTCGCCACGTCAAACCCTCTCGATCCGAACCTGGCCGAACAGGCCGTAGGGCTTCAGCATCAGGATGCCGACCAGCACCACGAAGGGAAGGATCTGGGAGAGGTCCGTACCCGACATGCCGAACCAGCCGTCCAGGTAGACCTTCGTGTACTCCACCAGGAGGCCGACGATCACACCGCCGACCACGGTGCCGAGGATCGAGTCGAGCCCGCCCAGGATCACCACCGGGAAGACGAAGATGGCGAAGAGCTCCAGCCCGGCGCTGTAACCCTGGTTGATGCTGGCCAGCAGGACGCCGCCGATGGCCCCCACCGCCCCGGCCATCGCCCAGGCGATGGCGAAGATCCGGTTCACGCTGATCCCCTGGACCATGGCCGCCTGCTGGTCGTCGGCCACCGCCCGCATGGCGACCCCATGGCGGGACTTCTGGAAGAAGAGACCGACGGCCACCATCACGACGGCCGCCACGCCCATCGCCCAGAACCGGTTGACGGCGACGGAGACGTCGCCGAACTGAACCGTACTGGCCGGGATGAAGCTGGGGCCGCGCTTGGGTTCCGCACCCCAGATGGCGAGCACGGCCCCCGCCATGGCCGACGCCAGGCCGATCGTGACCATGATTACCGACAGGGTGGATTCACCGATGAGCCGCCGGAGGATCAGGCGCTCGATGGCCATACCGAGCACCACACCGCTGGCGATGCCGAAGAGCACCGACGCCCATGCCGGCCACCCCCAGGTCACGTTGGCGTTGAAGACCATGAACGCCCCGACCACGAGGAACTGCCCCTGAGCGAAGTTGATGACCTCGGTGGCCTTGTAGATGAGCACGAAGCCGAGGGCGGTCAGGGCCAGGATCGCCCCGTTGGCCAGACCGTTGATCGTGAGGCTGAGGAAGCGGGTCATGCGTGACTCCCGAAGAGGGTGCGGCGCGCCCCGGCCTGTTTGGGGACGAATCCGTCCATGCTGATGATCGGCAGCGTGATGTCGCGGGTGGCCGTCGTCCCGTCCTGGTACGTGACGACGCTCTTGATGTTCGCCTCGGGGGCTCCCTCGACGAGCGCCTCGATGATCGCCGCGTACCGCTCGTTGATGACCCTTCGGCGGACCTTGCGGGTGCGGGTGATCTCGTCGTCGTCCGGGTCGAGCTGCTTGTGGAGCAGTACGAACCGCCGCACCCGCACGCTCTGCGGGAGATCCTCGTTGGCCCGCGCCACCTCCTCGGCCAGCAGCTCCCTGACCTCCGCCTTGCCGGCCAGGTCGGTGTAGGTCGTGTACCCCAGGCGACGGTGCTCGGCCCAGGCACCGACCGTCGACGGGTCGATCGTGATCATGGCGGTGATGTCCGGTGTCCCCTCCTGCCAGAAGACGACCGCCTCTTCGACGTAGGGCGAGAACTTCAGCTTGTTCTCGATGAAGGCCGGGCTGAACCGGGTGCCGTCGGGCGTCTCCATGACGTCCTTGGCCCGGTCGATCACCACCAGATGGCCGTGCTCATCGACGTAGCCGGCATCTCCGGTGTGGAGCCAGCCGTCGGGGTCGACGGTCTCCGCCGTGGCGGCCTCGTTGCCGTAGTAGCCATGGAAGACGGCCCGGGACCGCAGCAGGATCTCGCTGTTGTCGGCGATGCGCATCTCGGTGCCGGGGCAGGGCTTGCCGACGGTGGCGAACTTCACATCGTCGTCGCTGTGCATCACGGCGATACCGGTGATCTCGGTCTGGCCGTAGATCTGCTTGAGGTTGACGCCGATGGAGTGGAAGAACCGGAAGACGTCGGGGCCCAGCGGCGCGCCGCCGGTGTAGCAGCGCCGGATCCGAGTCAGACCCAGCTGGTCCCGCACCGGCCGCAACGCCACCCAGTCGGCCAGCCGGTGCTTGACCGTGAGGAGGAAGCCGGGCTTCTCGTGTTTGAGCCTCTTCTCGGCGTAGCGGTCACCGACCGCCTGCCCCCAGGCGAACGTCTTGCGCTTGAGCCAGCCGGCTTCGCCGACCCGGACCATGATCGAACTGAGCATGTCCTCCCAGATACGGGGCGGGCTGAACATCATGTCGGGCCCGAGTTCGCGCAGGTCGGCGCGCTGTGTGGTTGCCTCCTCGGCGAAGCTGAGGGTGATCCCGGCCGGCATCGCGTAGGCCACCGAGATCATCTGCTCGCCGATCCAGGCGAGGGGGAGAAAGCTCAGGTAACGGTCCTCGGCCTTGACCGGATCGACCTCCTGGAGGGACTGGCCCATCACCATCAGGTTGGCGTGCGACAGCATGGCGAGCTTGGGCCGGCCGGTGGTGCCCGACGTGGTGCAGATCACCGCCACGTCAGCGGCGCGGCCGGCGGCGATCTGCTCGTCGAGCCAACCGGGGTGGGCCTCGCCCCACTCGCGACCCTTGGCCTCGACGGCGGTGAACTCGAGCAGGTACGGCACCTCGTACATCTCGAGCCCGCGGGTGTCGTAGTAGATGACGGTCTCGACTCCGGGCAGCCGGTCCTTCAGCTCGATGGTCTTGTCGACCTGCTCCTGGTCCTCGGCCACGACGACCCGCACCTG
>DATABX010000289.1:0-3976 GCA_036259335.1 Actinomycetota bacterium | reverse complement strand
CCTGCTGAGCCTGCTGGGCTTTTTGGTCCTTTTCTTCGCACTGGTGATCCCTCCCATCGTTCAGGAGGTGCAGCTGTTCGCGCGGCAACTCCCCGAGTACATCGAGAACCTCCGCCGCGAAGGTGGCTTCTTCGCCGATCTGGAGGAACGCTTCAAGATCGGAGAGCAGATCGAGAGGCTGGCCGACAACGCTCCGCGGATCGCCCAGAACTCGGTCTCGACGTTCTTGGGCGTGACGGGAGCCATCGCCTCCGGAATCTTCAACATCTTGACCCTGTTGGTGCTCACCGTCTACTTCGCCAGCAATCTGCCCACGTTGGTGGATGGCATTTCGTCGTTGTTCCCGCCGGGCAAGCGCGCCGAGTACCGGGCGCTGCTCGACCGGGCGACCGAGAAGATCGGCGGTTACGCCTCGGGGCAGATCACTGTCTCTCTCATCGCGGGGGTTTGCGCCTTCTTTGCCTTCTGGATCATCGGGCTTCCGTTCTCGGCCGCCCTGGCGATGTGGGTGTCGATCACCACCCTGATCCCGTCGGTCGGGGCCCTGGTCGGAGCCGTACTGTGCGTTCTCGTCGCCTCGTTCGTCAGCATCGGGACCGCAATCATCACCGCGATCTACATCCTCGTGTACCAGCAGATCGAGAACTACGTGATCTCGCCCCGGGTGATGAAGAAGGCCGTGGACCTGTCTCCGGCGGCGGTCATCGTCGCAGTGCTCATCGGGGGGTCGATCCTCGGGTTCGTCGGCGCCCTGCTCGCACTGCCGCTAGCGGCCGCCGCCAAGGTGGTCGTCCGGGACCTGTGGCTTCGCAACCGGCTGGAACCGGCTGAAAAGAAGAGGGCGCCCCGGCGGCGCAAGCCGGCGGCCGATTCCACCGCCAGAACGGCACCGGCCAAGGCCAAGGCGGCCAAGCCGGCCGAGGAGGCTCCCTAGCAACGCTGCACTAGTATCGACGGGTGCGCTACAGCCTGGGGGTCGACATCGGGGGAACCAAGATCCTCGGCGCAGTGGTCGACGAGAAGGGCACGATCCTGAGCAAGATCCGGTTCCCGACCGATCCCTCCCGCGGGCTCGACGCCCTTCCCGAGGCGGTCGACCAGTTCCTCGCCGACGCTTCCCAGCCGATCTTGGCGATCGGCCTGGCGGTGGCCGGGTTCGTCGACCACCCCTCCGGTCGGGTCGCCTTCGCCCCCAACCTGCGGTTCACCAACCCCGAGGTCGGCCACGACCTGGCCGACGAGTACGGCCTGCCGGTGGTCGTGGAGAACGACGCCAACGCTGCCGCCTGGGCCGAGAACCGGTTCGGTGCCGGGCGGGGGACCCAGGACATGGTGATGCTGACCGTGGGAACCGGCATCGGCGGAGGGATCGTGGCCGGCGGCAAGATGTACCGGGGCAGCCGGGGCTACGCCGCCGAGTTCGGGCACATCCCGGTGAGTCTCGACGGCCCCGCATGCAACTGCGGGTCCCGGGGCTGCCTGGAAACCATGGCATCCGGCCGGGCCCTGGCCCGGATGGCGCAGGAGCGGGCGGACAAGTGGCCGGACTCCGAGGTGTTGCGCCTCGCCGGCGGTGACCCCGACCGGGTCACCGGCGCCCTGGTGGGCAAGGCGGCGGACATCAGGGACCCGTTTGCGATGGAGTTGCTGGCCGACCTCGGCCGCTGGCTCGGCGTCGGGCTGACCGGTCTGGCCCGCGCCTTCGACCCCGAGGTGATCGTGGTCGGTGGCGGCGTTCTCGAGGAGGGGGAGGCGGTTCTGGGAGCGGCCCGCCGGGAGCTGAACGAGAACTTCCAGGGCCGCGTGGACCCGCCGGCCGTGGTTTCGGCTAGCCTAGGTAACGATGCCGGAGTGGTCGGTGCGGCGCAGCTGGCCCTTCACGCTGCGACGGGCTAAGGGATCGGAGATGCCATGGTCGTTGAGATAGTCAAGAAGTTCTCGCTGCAGGACACAATGGGCCGGATCAGCCGGGATGCCCAGAACATCGCACGCCTGGCCGCCGGGCTGGCCAAGGACCCCCGCGTGCCCGCCCGCAACAAGCTGATCTTCGCCGGCATCACCGCCTACGTCGTCATGCCGGTGGACCTGATCCCCGACTGGCTTCCCGGAATCGGCCGGCTGGACGACATCATCATGGTCTGCGTGGCGGTGGACTCGATGCTGAACCACGTGCCGAAGGCGGTCCTCGACACCTACTGGGAGGGCGACCAGAAGGTGCTCGACGGCATCCGGTCGGTCGTGAGCACCGCCGTCGAGTTCGTGCCCCCGCAGCTGCTGCGCACGCTGTACCCCAACGAGCCGCAGCATCAGTAGCTTGCCCGTCCCTCAGCCCTCCCACTAGCGAGTGCCGAAATGATCGGCCCCCGAGGGGCTTTTACGCTCACGTCCGTGCAGCTGCTCGCCGGGGTGTTCGCCTTTATGTGGTGCGCCAGCCTGCGGTACCGGTTTATCAGCCGGGGTTACTACCGCTCCACCTCCTGGGTGCTGTGGCCGATGATGTTGCTGCTGGCCTTCATCCTGCCCGGACGGCTGGAGATCCTCAGCTTCGCCACAGCCGCGGTCTACCTGATGTTCCTGCTGGCGGTCTACTCCCAGCGGCCGCTTCTCGAGTGGACGGCCGGGGCGATCGGGACCGCTCTGTCGCTCGGACTGATCGGCCTCGCCGGCTGGGAGGCCTGCGAGGAAGGGTGTTCCAGCGGCGCGTTTCACGGGCTCCTCGGAGCGTTGTACCTGGGAGGGGTGACCCACGGGATGATCCTGGGACACTGGTACCTGAACCAGGCGCGGCTGCCGCTGGACCCGCTGAAGGAGCAGACCCGGTTGATCTTCGGCCTGATCGGCGTCTCGGCCCTGGCCGGGCTGCTCACTCGATCGTCACTGCTGCAAGGAGAGGTGCCGGCGGGGATCATGACCTATTCCAGTGCGTCGTACTGGTGGACCTGGTTGTTCCTGCTCGCGACCACCGGCTTTCTGATGGGGATGGTACGGGCGACGGTGCGGGACCGCTCCACGCAGTCGGCCACCGGCCTGCTGTACATCGCGTCGCTCACCGCGCTCGCCGGTCAGTTCCTGTTGAACCTGCTCGTCACCACCTAGGACGGCCGTGAAGACCGGGATCATCCTGCCTCAGTTCGACGCCGGTCCGGCCGAGCTGCTCGGTGCGGCCCGGCTGGCCGAGGAGTCCGGCCTGGACTCGGTCTGGGTGTTCGACAACCTGTGGGGGGTGCCGGAGAGGGACCGTCCGGTCCTCGAGGCGTGGACTGCGCTGGCGGCGGTGGCCGCCGCCACCACCCGGATCACAGTTGGATCGCTGGTCCTGCGCACCACCGTGCGCAACCGCCGGGTCCTGCTCGGCATGGCGGAGTCCCTGGAGATGGTGGCGCCCGGACGGACGGTGATCGGGCTGGGGATCGGCGACACCCGCACCCGCGAGGAGCAGATCGCCTACAGCATGGAGTTTCCGCCCGGCCCCGAGCGGGGGGCGGAGCTCGAGCGGCACCTCGACCTGTTCGCCGCCGAGCTGCCCCAGGTGCCGGTGTGGGTCGGCGGCGGCAGCAGCTACGTGATGAAGCTGATCCCCAAGGCCCACGGCTACAACTACTGGGGTACGGTCGAAGGGTTCGAGGCCCACCTGGATCGAGCCCGCGCCCAAGCTGCCGGCCGCCCGGTGGAGATGTCGTGGGGAGGGCCGAAGATCGACCGGCAGGGGCTGGAACGCCTGCTCGAGCTCGGCGCCGACCATGCGGTGGTGGCGGCGGGCGCCCACAATTTCCGGGAGAAGATCGCCGCGCTCGTCGATTTCGCCTCCACCACCTGAAAATCCCTCCACAAAAGTCGTAAGTATTCGCCGCCCCACCGCCTCCACCCTCTGGAACCGTTGGGCAACTTCAGGGAGGAGCTGGAGAAACACCGACTGCCTGCGTCCTTGAGCCCGGAACGGATTGGAGGGCGGAAAGGTGGACTACTATGAGCGGGC
>DATABX010000288.1:0-2581 GCA_036259335.1 Actinomycetota bacterium | reverse complement strand
GTTGGGGGCGCCGGGCGCGGGGGCGACCCGGCAACCAGCTTCGCGGTCGCCTTTCGCACGACAGAGTCGGCGGTAAAGGTCGCGGAGGCCGAGCTCAGTCTCGATCGGTGGAAGCGGCTGAGCTCCGATGCCAGGCGGTTCGGCGACCAGGAGGCGCACCTGCTCGGCCTGGCCCAGGTCTTCTGGGCCTCGGCGATGGTTGGGGACGTCTCCGGTGCCGGCGGCCTGATCGAGGAATACGCCCGTTCGGCCGAACCGCTCCGACAGCCCAGGTGGGACTACTGGCTCAACCTCATGCGGTCGTTCCAGGCCGCCCTGGAGGCCGACCTTCAGGGCGCCGAGCGGTACCTCCAAACCGCCGAACAGCTCGGAGAGGGGTTCGGCTGGGCGCGGGAGGGGCTGTACGGGATCTCGATGTTCCTTCTTCGCCGGGACCAGGGTCGGCTTTCCGAGGTTGCGCCCGTGGTGCGGGCGATGTCCAGAATGGAATCCCAGAACGCGATGTGGCGTCCCGGCCTGGCTGCGCTCCAGCTCGAGCTCGGCCAGCACGATGAGGCGCTCACGGCGTACGAGGAGGTGACTTCGAATGGGCCCGGCGCCTCAGGCGAGGCAAGCCCGGAGCTGGCTCTGGCGCTCACGGCCGAGGTGTCCGCCGCACTTGGGGACAGCGACGGGGCAGCCGCCCTGATCAACCGCCTGCGCCCCTGCCGGGGTCGGTTCCTCGCCTTCCTGGGGTGCTCGGCAGGGCTGGGACCAGCGGATCGTCTGCTCGGGATGCTCGCTTCGACCGCCGGGCGGGCCGAGGATGCCGAACGGTGGCACCGCAGCAGCGTCGAGTTGGCCCGGCAGATGCGCTCCCCCCTATGGATCGCACACTGCCTGCACGACTACGGGGTGCACCAAGTCAGATTCGGCATGACCGAAGGGCTGGGGCTTCTCGAGGAGGCCTCTGCGGTCTGCGCCGAATTCAGCCTGCCGGGTCTGGGCGCCCGGGTGGAAAGATCCCTCGAAAGCACTCTCCTTTAGCTGTAATGTACTGACAGACTGACGAGCGAAAGGCCACCGGATGCCGCTCTATCTGATCGAGCGCAACTTCGCAGAGCAGGTGCAGCTTTCGGCGGAGGAGATGGTGGCCGGAGCCGGCCCTATCATCGCCGAGGAGGGCAACCACTGGCTTTCCTCCTTCCTCAGCGCCGACAAGAAGAAGATGTACTGCCTGTACGACTCGCCCAACCCGGACACCATTCTTGCCGCCGCCAAGCGCCTCGGGCTGCCCGCCGACGTCATCATGCCGGTCGACCAGATTCGTCCCTAGGAGGCCGAACGGTACCCGAATCCAGGGCCGAATCATCGCCCTCACCGCCATGGCCATGAAGGGCGATCGGGAGAAGTGCCTGGCGGCCGGCATGGACGACTACCCGTCCAAGCCGCTCTCCCCCACCGCCCTGGCGGCGGCGCTGGAGAGCTGCCGGATCGGCGGGCGTCCGCCAACATCGGAAAACCGCTGACCGGCGGACCTAGATATCCCCGGCGCCGGCCGGCAGGATCATCGGAAGCCCGAACTGCGGAAACAGCGCCCACCCGAACGTCGTGATCTCGACGATGGCGCCGCGGTCGACCCTCAGCACGTCCATCTTGAACGCCCGGAACTCGGAATCCCCCGGGCGGCGCAGGTAGCTCGCAGCCGCCGGCATCCGGTTGGCGGCGGTCGGGACCAGGCGCCAGTCGCCGTCCGGCTCGTCGACCAAAGCGCGGTAAAGCATCGGCCGGATGACGCCGAACCCCTCGAACGTGTAGGGAATCGGAGGCATGGTGATCCGCAGATCCTCCGAGGCGGCAGCCAGGGCGGCTTCCACGTCGCAGCGTTCGTGGGCGTCGATGAACCGCTCCAACAGCAACCTCTCCTCGGGGCTGAGTTCCGGCGAGGTCCACTCCGCCCGCTTCGGGGGCAGGTGGACCTGCAGCGTAGCCCGAGCCCGCTGCAGGGCGCTGTTGGCCGCCGCCACGCTGGTCTCGAGCAGCGCGGCCGTCTCGGCCGCCGGCCAGCCGAGGACGTCCCGGGCGATCAACGCCGCCCGCTGGCGGGGCGGCAGAACCTGCATCGCCGCCACGAAGGCGAGCTCGATGGTCTCTCGGTCCACCGCCTGGGCGTCGGGCTGATCTTGGGTCGACGCCACCTCATCCAGCAGGCGGTCCGGGTAGGGCTGGAGCCAGGGAATTTCGGCGAACGAGCGCAGCTCCACCGGACGGCGGGCCCGGCTGCGAATCGCATCGAGGCACACGTTGGTTGCGATCCGGTAAAGCCAGGCGCGAAGGTTCTCGCCGCGGTCAAAAGTCTGGCGGCTCCGCCACGCCTTGAGCAAGGTCTCCTGGACTGCATCCTCGGCCTCGTCGAACGACGCCAGCATCCGGTAGCAGTGCAGGTGCAGCTCCCGCCGGTGGCGCTCGGCCAGTGCCGCGAAGGCCGGCTCGTCCACCGGTGGTGTGAGCCGGCCCTCGTCGGAATCCTCGCTACCGGTCACGAGCCCTTGCCCACCCGGACGGCAACACCTGGGTCCTGCAGGAGGTCCGGGTGGGCAAG
>DATABX010000287.1:0-2260 GCA_036259335.1 Actinomycetota bacterium | reverse complement strand
GGCTTTCGACTACGATCTTGACGTCCCAGGACTCCACTCCCGTGCGCTCGCCGCCGGGGCCGGCTGAGCCGTACACGACGTGGCTCACCTCGCGATCAGCCGCCGCAGCTGCGACGTTGCGGCCCTGAACCAGCTCGCGGTCGAATCCGGCCTTTAGGCCGTTCTGCACGCTGTAGACGCCGTCCACCCCATCGAACGCCTGCCGGAGAGAGGCCGGATCCTCCATATCGGCCTGGACTACCTCCACGCCCAGGCCGGCGAGTTCCTTAGCGGGCTTGCCGTCAGGGTTGCGCGTCAGGCCTTTCACGGTCCAACTGCGCCGGATCATGCTTCGGCAGACCGCACCCCCCTGACGGCCGGTCGCGCCGCAGACCGCAATGATCCTGCCGGATTGGTCCTTCATCGTGGGAATCGTATGCCTGTGCGTCGTATCTTCGAAATTCCGGCAGGTTCTCGACACGTTCTCCGGACCATCGAGCTGGAGCGCCTTTCCCCCTCGGCGGGTGCTTGGGGCAAGTTGCCCGTCCCAGGCAAGGGCGGGTACGGTTATGCCACCTGGACCACCCGGCGACTGACGGGTTGGGGGCCATTTCAGCGGGTATCGATTTCCCAGCAAACAAAGGAGTTTGAGGATGCGCGTAGGAGTGTTGACCGGCGGCGGCGACTGTCCCGGACTGAACGCAGTGATTCGGGGCATCGTGCGGAGGGGAATCAACCACTACGGCGACGAGATCATCGGCTTCCGCTACGGCTGGAAGGGCCCGATCGAGAACCTCACGATGCCGCTGACCCTGGACAACACCCGGGGGATCCTGCATCGCGGCGGCACGATCCTGCGCAGCTCTCGCACCAACCCGTTCAAGGTCGAGGGCGGCGTCCAGAAGATCCTGGATCACATGGAGGCGAACAAGATCGACTGCCTGATCCCGATCGGCGGCGAGGACACGCTGGGCGCGGCCAACAAGCTGCACGCCGAGGGCGTGGCGGTCATCGGGGTGCCGAAGACCATCGACAACGACCTTTCCGGCACCGACTACACCTTCGGCTTCGACACCGCAGTGAACATCGCCATGGAGGCCATCGACCGGTGCCACTCGACCGGCGAGTCGCACGACCGGACGATCGTGGTCGAGGTGATGGGCCGCCACGCCGGCTGGATCGCCCTGCACGCCGGGCTGGCCGGCGGCGCCGACGTCACGCTCATCCCCGAGTTCCCCTTCGACATGGACAAGGTGGTCGAGCATCTCCAGCACCGCCACTCCCAGGAGGGCGTGGACTTCTCGATCATCGTGGTCGCCGAGGGAGCCCTCCCCAAGGAGGGAGGCAGCTTCTCCACCGTCGGCGAGGGCGAGGTGGACGCCTTCGGGCATGTCCGGCTCGGCGGCATCGCCCAGGCGCTGGAGAAGGAGATCGAGGCCCGCACCGGGTTCGAGACCCGCTCCACCGTTCTCGGCCACATCCAGCGGGGCGGCAGCCCCACCGCCTTCGACCGGGTGCTCGGCTCCCGGTTCGGCGTGGCGGCCATCGACGCCATGCACGAGGGGGCCCGGGGCAAGATGGTGGCTCTCAGGGGAACCGACATCAAGCTGGTCGACCTGCAGGAGGCGGTGGGCACGCTCAAGGTGGTCCCTAAGGAGCTGTACGACGTGGCCTCGGTGTTCTTTGGGTAGAAGACCGGGCTCACGTCTAAAATCGATTATGGACTTATACCGGCCGATCGAAGTCCTCCGATGAGCGCTCCCGACCGGGTGGTCGACCTCCGCTCCGACACCCTGACCACTCCGACTCCCCAGATGCGGGAGGCGATGGCCACCGCGCCCCTGGGAGACGACGTCTTCGGTGAGGACCCCACCACCAACCTGCTCCAGGAGCGGGTGGCCGAGCTCTGCGGCGTCGAGGCCGCCCTGTTCGTCCCGTCGGGCAGCATGGGCAACCTGGTGTCCCTGCGCTCGATGGCCGGCCCGGGCGACGAAGTCATCTGCCACGCCGACGCCCACATCTTTCACTACGAGGTGGCCTCGCTGGCGGCGGTCGCCGGCATCCAGGCCCGCCCGGTGCCCGGGCACTGGGGGGTGCTGGATCCGGAGAGCATCTCGGCCGCCGTGCGCCCGGCGTTCGACACCTTCCCCCGCTCCAGGGTCATCGCCCTGGAGAACACCCACAACCTCGCCGGCGGCACGGTCTACCCGATCGACGACATCCGGGCGGCCCGCAAGGTCGCCGACGAGAACGGCCTGAAGATCCACATGGACGGCGCCCG